>NZ_MSDP01000065.1:0-946 GCF_001937155.1 Salinicola sp. MH3R3-1
AGTCGGTGCCGGGGGTAAAGCTGTAGCTACCGTCGGCGTTAAACGCCAATGACCCATTGCCCTGACCCACGTCGGTGTCGAGCGCGTAGCTGGCGATGGTGCCATCAACATCCGTTGCTGCCGGGACCTGGCCAGTCAGCGCGGTGTTCTCACCGGTGGTTTGGGTATCAGCGACGGCGACCGGCGCATCGTTAGTGCCGGTGACGGTTATCGTCACCGTCTTCGGCTCGCTCACCCCGCCATCGTTATCAGTGGCGGTATAGCTGAAGGTGACGTCGCGGCTCTCGCCCGCGGCCAGACTGTCGAAGTCAGTGCCCGGGGTGAAACTGTAGGAGCCGTCGGCGTTGAAGGTCAGGCTGCCGTTGCCAGTGCCGATATCCGTCGCCAGGTCGTAACCGGCGATCGTCCCATCGACATCACTCGCTGCCGGGACCTGACCAGTCAGCGCGCTGTTCTCTTCCGTCGTGGCCGTGCCTGCCTGAGCGACCGGCGCATCGTTGGTGCCGGTGACGGTGATGGTGACCGTCTTCGGTGCACTGACGCCGCCGTCGTTATCGGTGGCGGTATAGCTGAAGGTCACGTCGCGACTTTCGCCGGCGGCCAGAGCGTCAAAGTCAGTGCCGGGGGCGAAGCTGTAGGAGCCGTCGGCGTTGAAGCTGAGGCTGCCGTTGCCCTGACCTACGCCGGTGTCGAGTGCGTAGCTGGCGATGGTGCCATCGACATCCGATGCCGCCGGAACCTGCCCACTGAGAACGCTGTTCTCTTCCGTCGTGGCCGTGCCTGCCTGCGCGACCGGCGCATCGTTGGTACCGGTCACCGTTACGGTCAGCGTCGAGGTGGCGGTGCCGCCCTGGCCGTCGCTGACGGTGTAGCTGACTTTAGTGGTGTCGGTCTGACCCGCGGCCAGGCGATCGAACGCCGTACCCGGATTGAAGCTGTAGGAGCC
>NZ_MSDP01000066.1:0-794 GCF_001937155.1 Salinicola sp. MH3R3-1
AATGTCGTTGCCATCGGCATTGGGCGCGGTTGCGTCGACCGTTGCCGTGGCTTCAGGGCTGACGTTACCGCTGGCATCGGTTGCGGTGGCGTTGACTTCGGTCCCGTCGGGTAGCGGCTCGTCTGGCGTGAACGACCAGCTACCGTCGTCAGGATCGGCATCGACGCTGCCGATCGGGGTGCCATCTGCGTCGGTCAACGTGACCGTGCTGCCGGGCTCGGCGGTACCGGTGATCTCGTCTCCATTGGTCGGTTCGATCATCGGGGCCGCAGGGGCCGTCGTGTCGAACGTCAGCGTAAACGTCGGGCTGGTGGCAGAAACGTTGCCTGCGATATCAGTCGCGGTGGCAGTGAAGACAGTTTCACCGCCAAACAGCTGATCCGCCTCATTGGTGGCGAACTGCCAGTCGCCGTTGCCATCGGCCGTGGTAGTGCCCAGGTTTCGACCGTCGGCGTAGACGGTCACGATGGCATTGGATTCGGCGCTGCCGATCAGCGTCGGCGTCACGTCGTTGGTCATATCGCCTCCGCCGATTGGCCCGGCGGGAGGAACGTCGTCTTCGGCGCCTTCAATCACGGGGGCTTCCGGGGCGGTCAGATCGACCGTCACCGCACCGAGGTTGCCGGTGCCGCCGGTGTTGCCCGCGGCATCGGTCTGACGAACCTGCACGGCGTCAGCGTCATAGACGTCTTCCGGCAGTTCGAAGCTGTTGCCCATGCCGGTTGTCCAGCTATCGCCGCCATCGGTGGAATATTCCCAGGTGGCGCCGTCCTCGAGGCCACCGACATTGACCG
>NZ_MSDP01000067.1:0-294 GCF_001937155.1 Salinicola sp. MH3R3-1
CAGTGCCAGCCGCCGCGGTAATACGGAGGGTGCAAGCGTTGTCCGGAATTACTGGGCGTAAAGCGCACGTAGGCGGCTTTGTAAGTTAGAGGTGAAAGCCCGGGGCTCAACTCCAGAATTGCCTTTAAGACTGCATCGCTTGAATCATGGAGAGGTGAGTGGAATTCCGAGTGTAGAGGTGAAATTCGTAGATATTCGGAAGAACACCAGTGGCGAAGGCGACTCACTGGACAAGTATTGACGCTGAGGCACGAAAGCGTGGGGAGCAAACAGGATTAGAAACCCCTGTAGTCC
>NZ_MSDP01000068.1:0-292 GCF_001937155.1 Salinicola sp. MH3R3-1
CTGCCAGCAGCCGCGGTAATACGAAGGGGGCTAGCGTTGTTCGGAATTACTGGGCGTAAAGCGAACGTAGGCGGATAGTTTAGTCAGAGGTGAAAGCCCAGGGCTCAACCTTGGAATTGCCTTTGATACTGGCTATCTTGAGTACGGAAGAGGTATGTGGAACTCCGAGTGTAGAGGTGAAATTCGTAGATATTCGGAAGAACACCAGTGGCGAAGGCGACATACTGGTCCGTTACTGACGCTGAGGCGCGAAAGCGTGGGGAGCAAACAGGATTAGAAACCCCTGTAGTCC
>NZ_MSDP01000069.1:0-544 GCF_001937155.1 Salinicola sp. MH3R3-1
CAGACTGTCGAAGTCGGCGCCCGGGGTGAAGGTGTAGGAACCGTCGGCCTGGAAGCTAAGGCTACCATTGCCTTGGCCCACGCCAGTGTCGAGCGCGTAGCTGGCGATGGTGCCATCGACATCGGCCGCGGCCGGAACCTGCCCACTGAGAACGGTGTTCTCGCCGGTAGTCTGGATATCGGCGACGGCGACCGGGGCATCGTTGGTGCCCGTGACGGTGATCGTCACCGTCTTGGGCTCGCTGACGCCGCCGTCGTTATCGGTAGCGGTGTAGCTGAAGGTGACGTCGCGGCTCTGTCCCGCGGCGAGACTGTCGAAGTCGGTGCCAGGCGTGAAGCTATAGGAGCCGTCGGCGTTGAAGCTGAGACTGCCGTTGCCCTGACCCACGCCAGTGTCGAGCGCGTAACCGGCGATGGTGCCATCGACATCGGTCGCTGCCGGCACTTGCCCGGTCAGCGCCGCGTTCTCGCCGGTGGTCCGAGTATCAGCGGCAGCTACCGGCGCATCATTGGTGCCGGTGACGGTAATCGTCACCGTCTTCGGC
>NZ_MSDP01000070.1:0-482 GCF_001937155.1 Salinicola sp. MH3R3-1
TTTCAGCCATGACTCGCTCCTGGTGTCGGTTCCCGTTATTCAGGAATGAGGTCAGTGTACGAGGGCTTTATGTCAGCGGCGTGACAGGTTCGTGATAACGAGATGAACATTTCGGTTCAGACGAGCGTGCCGGGGTCCTGAACACGACAGAAAGTCAGGCAAGCGCCAGCATGCAGGAATCGTCGATCCGGGCCTTACCGAGAGCAGAGGGTCATACAAACAAAGAGGATCATGCGAAACAAACATCAAACGGAGGGAAAGCATCTTGCGGGGAAGAACATCATCGCATTGGCTCCCCGAACAGGACTCGAACCTGTGACCCAATGATTAACAGTCATTTGCTCTACCAACTGAGCTATCGGGGATCGATGCGGCAATGATGTCATGCGGTGTCGGCGATGGCTCCCCGAACAGGACTCGAACCTGTGACCCAATGATTAACAGTCATTTGCTCTACCAACTGAGCTATCGGGGATCGTCGT
>NZ_MSDP01000071.1:0-972 GCF_001937155.1 Salinicola sp. MH3R3-1
GCATGAATGCTGACGCCGAGCAGCAGGAACTGGCGTTCTGACTCTCTGCTTCCACTGCGGCCGCCGAAGTCGTGCAGCGGGTGCTGGATAAGTTCGAACCAGCGCCCGGCCTGGAGTTGACGCGTGCCACCGGCGCCGCGAAAACGCTTGGCCAGCGATTCATGCGCCTCCAGGCGGTTCTCGGTGAGACGCTCGCCGCGCTCATAGCCGTAGTAGTAATACTCGCCGGCGTAGTCGTAGACCTCGGTGTCGGGCAGGTTGCCCTGATCGCTCAGAGTATCGAGGCCGGTGCGCTTGGTGAGTGACGGCTGCTTGTAGTCGAAGGTGCCGACGCTGACGCGGGTGGGCTGCTGGCTGCGAACGCCGCCCCACTGAGTCAGCGCATCTTCCGCCTCGGTGGCATCCTGGCGGTGGAAGCGGATCGCCTGAGGGCTGACCGGCTGGGTGGTATCGACGTCGTCGGTGAAGACGATGCGGTGGCCATCGAACTCATCGTCGTCGCCCGCAAACTCTGAATAGTAAAAGAGGCCTTCTTCCTCGCAGAGGCGACTGATGAAGTTGAAGTCGCTCTCTCGGTACTGCACGCAGTAGCTGCGCGCGGGATAGTCGCGACGCAGGTCGAAGCGGTAGCGGCCCTTGGCCAGCGCATGGCCGTCGAACACCTGGGTCAGCACCTCGACCACCGAGCGGTCCTGGAAGATCCGGCTGTCGCGGCCGAGCTTCAGCATCGCAAGCCACGGCACCAGCGTGAGCTGGTAGTAGGTGACGCCGCCGTCTTCGCCCAGCAGTGCTGCCTCGGAAACCAGGCCGTGCAGGCGGCGATAGCTGCCGTCGGCCTGCAGAATCGACAGGTTGGCCGGCTGCGCCATCAACGTCTTGAGTTCGATGTCACCCTGCTGGGAGATGCAGTCGAGGGTGTAGGTGAACGGTTCGCTCACCCGCTCTTCGCCAACCAGCCGATGCGGCAGCAAC
>NZ_MSDP01000072.1:0-445 GCF_001937155.1 Salinicola sp. MH3R3-1
CGTGAAGGTCCCACCGTTGGAGCCGGCAATCGCCTGCCCCACGCTACCTCTTACGCCGTTGACAGCGCTGACGCTCAGGATGCCGCCATCGACATCGCTGTCGTTGGCCAACACGCCCTGGGCCGCGGCGATATTGAGAGTAGCGTTCTCGCCCGTGCTGCCGGTATCAGCGACGGCCACCGGGGCATCGTTGGTGCCAGTCACCGTTACGGTCAGCGTCGAGGTGACGGTGCCGCCTTGGCCATCGCTGACGGTGTAGCTGACTTTAGTGGTGTCGGTCTGACCCGCGGCCAAGCGATCGAACGCAGTACCCGGATTGAAGCTGTAGGAGCCATCCGCGTTCAGCGTGAAGGTGCCACCGTTGGAGCCAGCAATGGCCTGCCCCACGCTACCTGTTACGCCGTTGACAGCGCTGACGCTCAGGATGCCGCCATCGACATCGCTG
>NZ_MSDP01000073.1:0-1097 GCF_001937155.1 Salinicola sp. MH3R3-1
TTGCCACCTCACCGAACCTTATCGCAGGCTACAACGTCCTTCATCGCCTCTGGCTGCCAAGGCATCCACCGTGTGCGCTTAATCGCTTGACCATATAACCCGAAAGGGTCTGGTCAGTGATTAAATCATTCGACAATTGCCGGATACGCTTGAGACGTATCTCGTTTCGTTCTTCTCCGAAGAGAAGAACTGTCAGCATGATCCAAATTGTTAAAGAGCGACTGCTGAAAGCAGTTGAAAACCCTCATCTTGCGATGAACGCTTTCAACTAATTTCAACATCAAGACTGTTAGGTATGTTCCTGTGGCAGGAACTGGTGGAGCCTAGCGGGATCGAACCGCTGACCTCCTGCGTGCAAGGCAGGCGCTCTCCCAGCTGAGCTAAGGCCCCGGATAGACAGATCATGAAAAGAATCAAGAAGACCTCTTTTCTTTTTTCAATCTGTTCAATTTGATTTAGACGAGGCGAAAGATGGCGACGTGTAGCTCGCTACACGAGTTAGCTTTCAACGACGTATTAATCAAATTTGGTGGGTCTGGGCAGACTCGAACTGCCGACCTCACCCTTATCAGGGGTGCGCTCTAACCAACTGAGCTACAGACCCAAACAGTCTTGCTCTGGCCGATCAGGTAATTGATTGTGGACGCTTGAACCACGCTAAGCTGGTCGTTTAAGGAGGTGATCCAGCCGCAGGTTCCCCTACGGCTACCTTGTTACGACTTCACCCCAGTCATGAACCACACCGTGGTGATCGCTCTCCCGAAGGTTAAGCTAACCACTTCTGGTGCAGTCCACTCCCATGGTGTGACGGGCGGTGTGTACAAGGCCCGGGAACGTATTCACCGTGACATTCTGATTCACGATTACTAGCGATTCCGACTTCACGGAGTCGAGTTGCAGACTCCGATCCGAACTGAGGCCGGCTTTCTGGGATTCGCTCCATCTCGCGATCTCGCAGCCCTTTGTACCGGCCATTGTAGCACGTGTGTAGCCCTACCCGTAAGGGCCATGATGACTTGACGTCGTCCCCACCTTCCTCCGGTTTGTCACCGGCAGTCTCCTTAGAGTTCCCGACATTACTCGCTGGCAAATAAGGA
>NZ_MSDP01000009.1:0-116000 GCF_001937155.1 Salinicola sp. MH3R3-1
CACGAATCTTCAAAACGGCGGCGAAGAATTCTGCAGCACAATCAACACGCTGCGGAATTCGCCCTATCGGTCAACGACTCGCCGGCCATAGTGGACGAAGGCGGAAGCGACGTCCATCGATCACGTGAAGCGATTGGCTCGACGAACAATTGGCTCGACGAAACGATCGGGTCGACCGCGCGGCCCAAGGCGAGATTATCCGGAAAGCACGACATTCGTCGGACTCGAAGGTCTTGATCGGGAGAGAAGTTCTTGATCGGGGAATAACGCGTTGATCAAGAGAAAAGCGTTGGTGGCTACGCCCTGATTCGAACAGGGGACCCCATCATTATGAGTGATGTGCTCTAACCAGCTGAGCTACGTAGCCGACGCTGCTGCCGATAAACGGCGAACGTTGCCAAGTGACAACGGGGGCGGACTATACCTGCGGGCTCGCTTCTCAACAAGCCCGCAGTGACAATCCAGGCGATTTTTTCCCAGTTGCCTTCGGTCTTAAACGCCCAGGGCTTTCTTCTTAAACGCCCAGGGCTTCCTTGACCGCCGGCAACCCCGGCTCGCCATCGGCGGTCTTCACGCCTTCGAGCCACGCATCTAGCGTATCGGGATGGGCCTTGAGCCAGGCGCGGGCGGCTTCTTTTTCGTCTTCGCCGTCATCCATGATGCTGCCCATCACTTCGTTCTCCATATCGAGCGTGAAGCTCAGATTCTGAAGGAACTGGCCGACATTGCCGCACTCGTCGACGTAGCCGGCGCGGGTGTTGGTGTAGACGGTGGCACCGCCGTAATCCGGGCCGAAGTAATCATCACCGCCGGAGAGATAGCCGATATCGAAATTGGTGTTCATCGGGTGCGGGGCCCAACCCAGGAATACCATCCAGTCGTCGGTCTGGGTGCGCGCTTTGACTTCGGCGAGCATGCCCGCTTCGCTGGAGTCGACCAATTGCCAGTCGCCCAGGCCGAAGGCGTCGTCGTCGATCATCTGCTGAATGATCATGTTGCCGTCGTTACCCGCTTCGATCCCGAACAGCTTGTGACCGAACTGGTCGGCATGCTCGTCGAGGTCGGCCATCGAGGTGACGCCGGCATCGATCACGTACTGGGGTACGGCCAGCGTGTACTTGGCGCCTTCCAGATTGGCGCGCGGCCGATCGACCTGCCCTTTCTCGATGTACGGGTCGCTGATCGATTTCATCGACGGCATCCAGTTGCCCAGGAAGACATCGAAATCGCCGCCTTTCATGCCGGCGTAGGCTACCGGTACGGAGACGGTGTCGGAGGTCGCTTCATAGCCCAGATCCTCGAGCACGACGCTGGCGAGTGCAGTCGTCGCCTGGATGTCGGTCCAGCCTACCTCGGCGAAGTGAACGCGCTGGCAGCTTTCGGGTTCTTGTGTTTGAGACTGGGCTTGGGCTTGGGTCAGCGGTACGGCTGCCAGGCTCACGCCGGCGAGGGCCCACAGGATCGGTTGGCTTTTCATGCTTGAACTCCCTGATCGTATTGTGCGTTATGATTGATAATTACTGATTATCGAATGTCGAATTTTGCATTCTACAGAACAATACACTAGTTTTTATTGATTGACCGTTCAATAAAAAATTTCCATAATAATGGCGTTCGCTGACGATGAAAGCCAAGTTAAGGAGTGCGGAATCGATGAAGGTTAGCGTAATCGAGGTCAGTCAGCCCTAGCGCAGCCGTTCATCGGCGAGGTCCATTGAACCAGCTTCGAGACGGGCCATCCGCAAGCTTTCATTTACAGCCCCCGACCCAGGAGAAAAGCCAGTGCCGAAACTGGGTATGCAACCCATCCGCCGCCGGCAGTTGATTCAGGCGACGCTGGAAGCGATTGACGAGGCGGGTCTGGCCGATGTCACGATCGCGCGAATCGCCAAGCGGGCGGGCGTGTCTACCGGCATCATCAGCCACTATTTCGCCGGCAAGGACGGGCTGCTCGAGGCGACCATGCGCCATGTCCTGAGCGATCTGGGCACGGCCGTGCTGGAACGCCGCGCGGCACTGGGCAATGCGCCGCCGGAAGCGCATCTGCATGCCATCATCGATGGCAACTTCGACCGCAGTCAGACCAGTCAATCGGTGATGAAGACGTGGCTGGCATTCTGGGCCAGCAGCATGCATCACCTTCCGCTGCAGCGCCTGCAGCGGGTCAACGACCGTCGGCTCTATTCCAATCTGAGTTGTCAGTTTCGGCGTGTCCTGCCCAAGCGGGAGGCGAGAAACGCCGCCCGCGGCCTGGCGGCCCTGATCGACGGTCTATGGCTACGCGGCGCGTTGGCGCCCGAAGGTCTCAACGTCGATCGTGCCCGTCAGCTGGCCTACGACTACGTCCGCGTCCAGCTCGAAGCGGCCCGGTACGCCAGAACCCGCGCCAACGAGTACGCATAGATAGACCCAGTCACTTACGCTTGTGTACACGCCACAACATGCGCAAGCGCCGCAATTTCATTCGCCATTCCCAGGGAGAGTCACATGCCACGACTCGAGACACAGACACTTTATATCGACGGCCGCCGCACTCCGGCCAGCGGAGATCAGACCTTCGACGCGGTCAACCCGGCCAACGGCGAAGTCATCGCCAGCGTTCAGCAGGCGACCGCTGCCGACGTCGACAAGGCCATCGAAAGCGCCCAGCGCGGCCAGCGCCAATGGGCAGCGATGACCGGCATGGAACGTTCGCGCATTCTGCTCAAGGCGGTCGCGCTGCTGCGGGAACGCAATGACGAACTGGCCGAGCTGGAAACGCTGAACACCGGCAAGCCGATCAGCGAAACGACCGGCGTTGACATCGTGACCGGCGCGGATGCGCTCGAGTATTTCGCGGGGCTGGCACCGGCCATCGAGGGGACCCAGATTCCGCTCCGCGAAGACTCGTTCGTCTATACGCGGCGGGAACCGCTGGGCGTGATCGGTGCCATCGGCGCGTGGAACTATCCGATCCAGATCGCCTGCTGGAAAGCCGCCCCGGCGCTGGCTGCAGGTAACGCGGTGGTCTTCAAGCCGAGCGAGGTCACCCCGCTGACCGTGATGAAACTGGCCGAAATCTTTACCGAGGCCGGGCTTCCCGACGGCGTGTTCAACGTCGTTCAGGGCGACGGCAGCGTTGGCGCCATGCTCACCGAGCACCCGGGCCTTGCCAAGATCACCTTCACCGGCGAAGTGGGCACCGGCAAGAAGGTGATGTCCGCCGCGGCCGGGTCCACGCTCAAGGATGTCACCATGGAGCTTGGCGGCAAGTCGCCGCTGATCGTGTTCGAAGATGCCGATCTCGATCGCGCCGCCGACGGTGCGATGATGGCCAACTTCTATTCCAGCGGCCAGGTCTGCACCAACGGCACCCGCGTGTTCGTGCACCGTTCGGTCAAGGAGGCCTTCGAGGCCAAGATCGTCGAGCGCGTCAACCGCATCAAGGCCGGCGATCCGCTGGATCCCGCCACCAACTTCGGCCCGCTGGTCAGCTTCGAGCACCTGGAGAAAGTCGCCAGCTACCTGGAGATCGCCAAGCAGGACGGCGCGCGCCTGCTCGTCGGTGGCAACCGCATGACCGACGGCGATTTCGGCAAGGGCGCCTGGGTTGCAGCCACCGCCTATACCGATTGCGACGACGACATGCGCATCGTCCGCGAAGAGATCTTCGGCCCGATCATGGCGATTCTGGCTTTCGATGACGAAGACGAGGTCATCCGCCGCGCCAACGACACCGAGTACGGCCTGGCCGCCGGCCTGTTTACCGAAGGGCTCAACCGCGCCCATCGCGTCATTCATCAGATCGAAGCGGGTATCTGCTGGATCAACACCTGGGGCGACTCCCCGGCCGAAATGCCGGTTGGCGGCTACAAGCAGTCGGGTATCGGGCGCGAGAACGGCGTCGAGACGCTGGCGCACTATACCCAGACCAAATCGGTGCAGATCGAGATGGGGCCGTTCGAATCAGTGTTCTGACGAACCGGCTTGCTGGCAATCGGTTTGCTGGCATGAAACGGGCTGCGTTCGGCCGGACTCTATCGTCCAGTCGGACGCAGACCGGTCTCCCTCTCTCATCTCTTTGATTATAAAAGGAGCGTGTGTATGCAACAGGCTCAGGAATTCGATTACATCATCATTGGCGCCGGTTCGGCGGGTAACGTGCTCGCGACGCGTCTGACCGAGGACCCGGCCATCAGCGTGCTGCTGCTGGAAGCTGGTGGACCGGACTACCGCGCCGATTTCCGCACCCAGATGCCGGCGGCGCTGGCCTACCCGCTGCAGGGCAAACGCTACAACTGGGCGTTCGAGACCGACCCGGAACCGCACATGGACAACCGTCGCATGGAATGCGGCCGTGGCAAGGGCCTGGGCGGCTCCTCATTGATCAACGGCATGTGCTATATCCGCGGCAATGCGCTGGACCTGGACAACTGGGCCAAGCGGCCGGGACTGGAAAGCTGGAGCTATCTCGACTGCCTGCCCTACTATCGCAAGGCGGAAACCCGCGATATCGGCCCCAACGACTATCACGGCGGCGACGGCCCGCTGAGCGTGGCGACTCCGAAAGCCGGCAACAACCCGCTCTACCAGGCATTCATCGAAGCGGGTGTCGAGGCGGGCTATCCGCGCACCGACGACCTCAACGGCTATCAGCAGGAAGGCTTCGGGCCGATGGACCGGACGACGACGCCCAACGGTCGCCGCGCCGCGACGGGTCGCGGCTATCTGGACATCGCCAAGCAGCGCGAGAACCTGACCATCGTCACCCACGCCACTACCGATCGAATCCTGTTCGAGGATCAGCGAGCCGTGGGTGTCAACTATCTCCACGACCATCTCAACAACAGCCAGCCGCGTCAGGCTCTGGTTCGTCGAGAGGTGCTCTTGTGTGGCGGGGCGATCGCCTCGCCGCAGATCCTGCAGCGCTCGGGCGTGGGCGACCCGGCGTTGCTGGAGTCGCTGGGCATTCCCGTCGTGCACGATCTCAAGGGCGTCGGCGAGAACCTGCAGGATCACCTGGAGATGTATATCCAGTACGAGTGCAAGGAGCCGATTTCGCTGTATCCGTCGTTGAAGTGGTACAACCAGCCCAAGATCGGCGCGGAGTGGATGTTCCTAGGCAAGGGTATCGGCGCCAGCAACCAGTTCGAGGCCGGCGGATTCATCCGCAGCGACGACAGCGAAGAATGGCCCAATCTGCAGTACCACTTCCTGCCGATCGCGATCAGCTACAACGGCAAGAGCGCTGTCCAGGCCCACGGCTTTCAGGCCCACGTCGGTTCGATGCGCTCCGAGAGCCGCGGCCGCGTCCAGCTGGTCGACAAGAACCCGCGTAGCGCACCCAGCATTCTGTTCAATTACATGTCGACCGAGCGTGACTGGAAGGAATTCCGCGCGGCCATTCGCCTGACCCGGGAAATCATCGATCAGCCGGCGATGGATGCCTACCGAGGTCGCGAGATTTCCCCGGGGCCGGACGTCAAGACCGACGAACAGCTCGACGCGTTCGTTCGCGAGCATGCCGAAACCGCGTACCACCCCTGTGGCACCTGCCGCATGGGCACCGGTGACGACGCCGTGGTCGACCATGAAGGCCGCGTGCATGGCATCGAGGGCCTGCGCGTCATCGATGCGTCGATCATGCCGCAGATCGTGACCGGCAATCTCAACGCCACCACCATCATGATCGCCGAGAAACTCGCCGACTGCGTTCGGGACCGCGAACCGCTGCCGACATCTAAAGCCCCCTACTACGTCGCCGACGGCGTACCGGCGCGTCAGACGCCGGCCAGAAGCGCCTGACACGCTTTCCTGGTTCCACCTTCGTCTGTTCCTCAGCCCGGCCCTGGCGCCGGGCTTTTTTCGTCTGTCGCTGTCATCTGCGCCATCTTCGGCTGGCTGTCGTGCGATTATTTGCGCGCTAATTGCGCATTGTGCGAACAGTGTTCCGTTACACTGAGTTCGCCTTTACGCTAGTTCGACTACACGTTCGTCCGGCTCTAGTTTCACTCGGCCCAGGCTCATTAGATGCAGGCCCGTTCGATCGGTGTGGGGCCACGTCATAAAGTCAGTACAAGGAACGCTTCTCGACATGTCCTCTTCTCCTTCGTCGTCTCGCGCTCGTCGCCCGCTACGCTGGCTCTGGCTGCTGGCGTTGATCGTCATCGTGGCCGCCGTCGTCTATTACGTGTTTGGCCGCGGCGGCGAGTCCGAAACTGCTGCAGATGCCGCAGGGCCGGCCGGTGGCGCGCCACCGGCGACAGCGATATCCGCCGTTGCGGCCAGCCAAGGCGATCTGCCAATCGAATTGACCGCGCTGGGCACCGTGCGTCCGCTCTCGAGCGTGACGGTGCGGCCGCGTGTCGAAGGCGAACTGCTGTCGGTCAATTTCGAGGAAGGCGAGACGGTCAAGAAAGGCCAACGGATCGCCCAGGTGGATCCGCGCGACTATCAGGCGCAGCTGGACCAGGCCAAGGGCCAGCTGGCCCAGGATCAGGCTCAACTGGCGTCGGCGGAAGAAGATCTGGCGCGCTATGAAAAGCTGATCGGCTCCAACTATGTCTCGAAGCAGGAACTGGAACAGCAGCGCCAGCTGGTGCGCCAGTATCAGGGTACTGTCGCCAGCGATCGGGCCAGTGTCCAGAGCGCCCAGGTGCAGCTCGACTACACCGACATCGTCGCGCCGATCACCGGCGTGGTGGGGATCCGTAACGTCGATCCCGGCAATATCATCCAGCTCGGCGACGACGATCCGATCGTCACCATTACCCAGCTCGATCCGATTTCGGTGATCTTCTCGCTGCCCAGCCGCTACATCGATACCGTCAGGGGTCGCCTGACCGATGGCGATCGCCCTCAGGTCAGTGTCACCGGCACCAACGGCGAAACCTACTCGGGTCAGCTCAGCAGCATCGACAGCAACATCAACAGTGCCACCGGCACGATTCGCCTGCGCGCCACCTTCGACAATCCGGCCGGGGGGCTTTACCCCAACGCCTATGTCGATGTCAGCCTGGTTTCGCAGATCCTGCGTGACCAGGTCATCGTGCCGGAGCCGGCGGTGCAGACCGGCCAGGACGGCAACTACGTCTACGTGGTCAAGGCTGACAATACGGTCACCCGCCGGGACGTCACGCTAGTGGCGACCCAGAACTCCCAGAGCGCGCTCTCGTCAGGCGTCGAGGCCGGCGAGCGTGTGGTGGTCGACGGTGTCGACAGCCTGCGCGAAGGCGCCAAGGTTCGGGTGGTCAGCGATGCCCTGCCGGGAGAGTCCAGCGACGAGGTCGCCGACCCGGCCGGCGGTGGCGCCGAGAACCAGACCAGCAGTAGCGCTGCGAACCAGGCCAGCGATATCAGTGCGAATCGCGGCAGCGCCTCATGAACCCGTCTCGCCTCTTCATCCTGCGCCCGGTCGCCACTTCGCTGGTGATGCTGGCGATCCTGATCGCGGGCGCGCTGGCGTATCGGCTGCTGACGATCTCGTCGCTGCCGGAGGTGGATTTTCCGACCATTCAGGTCACCACGCTCTACCCCGGCGCCGGGCCGGACGTGATGCTCTCCCACGTCACCTCGCCGCTCGAGGACGAACTCGGCGAGATCTCGGGTCTGGAGGACATGAGCTCGACCAGCACCGGCGGCGCCTCGCTGATCACGCTGCGCTTCTCGCTCGATTCCGACATGGGCGTCGCCGAGCAGGAGGTCCAGGCCGCGCTGAGCCAGGCCGAAACGCTGTTACCCGACGATCTGCCCCGCCCGCCCAGCTACAGCAAGGTCAACCCCGCCGACACTCCGATCATGACGCTCGCGGTCAGCTCGGATACGTTGCCCCTGACCCAGGTCTACGATCTGGTCGATACGCGCATGGCGCAAAAGATCGCCCAGATCAGTGGCGTGGGCCAGGTCAAGCTGGCCGGCGGCCATCAGCCGGCCGTGCGTATTTCGGTCGATTCGCGTCAGCTCGCGGCCCACGGGCTCGATCTCGCGGCGGTACGCAGCGCCGTCGCCGCGGCCAACGTCAATCAGGCCAAGGGCACGCTGTATGGGCCCTACCGTGCCTATAGCATCGACGCCAACGACCAGTTGCTGTCGGCGAGCGGCTATCGTGACCTGATTCTCAAGAACGACAACGGCTCGGTACTGCGCCTGTCGGACGTCGCCAGCGTCGAGGACGGCGCCGAGAACGCCAATCTGTCGGCGTGGGCCAATCGTCAGGGCGCCATCCTGATCGACGTGCTGCGTCAACCCGGCGCCAACGTCGTGGGCGTTGCCGACGCCATCAAGCAGAGCCTGCCTGGGCTGGAGAACACGCTACCGGCCGGCGTCGACGTCGAGATTCTCACCGACCGCACCACCACCATCCGCGCCGCGGTGGAAGACGTCCAGTTCGAGCTGATCCTCGCCATCGGCCTGGTGGTGATGGTGACGTTCCTGTTTCTGCGCAACATTCCGGCCACGCTGATTCCCAGCCTTGCTGTACCGCTGTCGCTGGTGGGCACCTTCGGCGTGATGTATCTGGCGGGATTCAGCCTCAACAACCTGACCCTGATGGCACTGACCATCGCCACCGGCTTTGTCATCGACGATGCCATCGTGGTGCTGGAAAACATCACCCGCTACATCGAGAAAGGCGAAAAGCCGCTGGCAGCCGCGCTCAAGGGCTCGCGCCAGATCGCCTTCACCATTCTGTCGCTGACGATCTCGCTGCTGGCGGTGCTGATACCGCTGGTGTTCATGAGCGGCGTGGTCGGCGTGCTGTTTCGCCAGTTCGCGCTGACCCTGGCGATCTCCATCGTGATCTCGGCCTTCGTCTCGTTGACGCTGACACCGATGCTCTGCGCGCGCTGGCTGAAACATCGCCCGGAGGCCGCCGGCGGCGGGAATGACGCCGACGACGAGGACGACGAGACCCTGGTCCGCAACCGCCAGGGGCTGTTCGGCCGGGTGACTCGCGGCTACGAGCGCGCCCTGGACTGGATTCTGAGTCACCAGACGCTGACGCTGCTGGTCGCGGTCGCCACGCTTGGCGTCACCGCGCTGCTGTTTCTCGCCACGCCCAAGGGCCTGTTTCCGGTGCAGGACACCGGCGTCATTCGCGGCACCACGACGGCCACCCAGTCGACATCTTTCGAGGCGATGTCCGCTCGCCAGCAGCAACTGGTCGATCGGCTGCTCGAAGACCCCGACGTCGCCAACATCTCCTCGAGCGTGGGCATCGACGGCACCAATACCACGCTCAACGGCGGCCGGCTTTCGATCAATCTCAAAGCGCTGGACGATCGCGGCGACCTGAACAGCGTGCTGAAGCGCCTGCGCGACGCCAGCCACGATGTCCCCGGCCTCTCCCTCGCGCTGCAGCCGGTACAGGATCTGACGCTGGAAGACACCATCAGCCGCTATCCCTACCAGTTCTCGCTGACCCAAGGCGACCGCGAGGCGCTGAACGCCGATGCCGACAAGCTGCTGGCGGCGCTCGAACGCTCGCCGGCCATTGCCAACGTCAGCAGCGACGTGCAGAACGAGGGACGCAAGCTCGAGGTCACCATCGACCGTGCCCGCGCCGGGCGCCTCGGGATCAGCGTCGCCGATATCGACGACGCGCTCTATGACGCCTTCGGCCAGCGCCTGATCTCGACCATCTTCACCCAGGCCAGCCAGTATCGGGTCGTGCTCGCCGCCAATGCGGCCAACGACGACGGCCCGGAGGCGCTGTCGCGGCTCTACGTCAGCAATGACGACGACGAACTGGTGCCGCTGTCGACGCTGGTCACTCTGGCCGAGCGCACCACGCCGCTGTCGCTGCAGCGCCAGAACCAGTTCCCCTCGGCGCTGATGTCGTTCGCCGTGGCCGACGGCTACTCGCTGTCGGACGCCTTCGACGCGGTCGACCGGGCGGCAGACGAAACGCTGAGCGACCAGACCACGCTCGACTATCGCGGCTCGGCCCTGGCCTATACCAATTCCACCAGCGATACGCTGTGGCTGATCCTCGCCGCCATCGTCACCATGTATATCGTGCTGGGCATTCTCTACGAGAGCTATATCCATCCGCTGACGATTCTGTCGACGCTGCCCTCCGCGGCCATCGGTGCGCTGCTGGCACTGCAGATCAGCGGCTACTCGCTGGGATTGGTGGCGATCATCGGCATCATCCTGCTGATCGGCATCGTCAAGAAGAACGCCATCATGATGATCGACTTCGCGCTGGAGGCGCAGCGCGAGCGCGGCATGTCGGCGGAAAAGGCGATTCACACCGCGGCGCTACTGCGTTTCCGGCCGATCATGATGACCACCTGCGCGGCGCTGCTGGGGGCGCTGCCGCTGATGTTCGCCAGCGGTTACGGCGCCGAGCTGCGCCAGCCGCTGGGTATCACCATGGTCGGCGGGCTGCTGTTCAGCCAGTTGTTGACGCTGTTCACCACGCCGGTGATCTATCTGTTCTTCGATCGTCTGGCTTCGCGCTGGAACCGACTGAATGCACGCCGCCGTCACGATGACGAAGCCGATGGTAACGACGGACATGGCAACAGCTCGGCAGAGGCCCGGCCGTGAGCCTGTCGTCGCCCTTCGTTCGCCGTCCGGTCGCGACGGTCCTGCTGGCGCTGGCCATCGTGCTGTTGGGATCGCTCGCCTACGACCGGCTGCCGGTGGCGCCGCTGCCCAACGTGTCGTTCCCGACCATCATGGTGTCGGCGAGCCTCAGTGGGGCCAATCCGGAGACCATGGCCTCGACAGTAGCGACGCCGCTGGAGCGCTCGCTGGGGCGGATTCCGGGCATCACCCAGATGACCTCGTCGAGCTCGGATGGCTCGACCCGGGTGATCATCCAGTTCGATCTCGACAAGGACATCAACGTCGCCGCCCAGGAGGTGCAGGCCGCGATCAACGATGCCCAGCCGCTGCTACCCAGCGCGATGACCAGCAGGCCCCACTATCGTAAGCTGAATCCGGCATCGGCGCCGGTGATGATCCTGTCGCTGACCTCCGACTCGATCCCCACCAGCGAGCTCTATCAGCTTGCCGACAGCAAGATCGCCCCGCCGATCGCGCAGGTGCCGGGCGTGGGCGACGTCAACGTCGGCGGCAGCTCGTCGCCGGCGGTACGTGTGTCGATCGATCCGCGCAAGCTCAACCATGCCGGCATTACCCTCGATGCGGTCGCCGGCGCCCTGCGCGCGGCCACGACCCAATCGCCCACCGGTTTCGTGCAGACCGTCAAGCATCGCTGGGAAGTCCAGAGCGACTCCCAACTGTTGAAAGCGAGCGACTACAGCCAGATCGTGATCGCCCGCGGCGACGACGGCTCACTGATGCGCCTGGGCGACGTGGCCACCATCACCGATGGCGTGGAGGACCGCTACAACGTCGGCTTCCAGAATGAGCTCCCCGCCGTGCTGCTGGTCATCAGCAGTGCCAGCGGTGCCAATATCATCGATACCATTGCCGGCGTGCGGGAACGGCTCGACGAGGTCCAGAGCCTGCTGCCGGAGAACGTCAATCTCAGCGTACAGCTCGATCGCGCGCCCGGCATTCAGGCGTCACTGCAGGAGACCCAACTGACGCTGCTGCTGGCGGTGGTGCTGGTGGTACTGGTGGTGTTCCTGTTCCTGCGCAACGCCCGCGCCACCATCATCCCCAGCGTGGTGATACCGGTCTCGCTGATCGGCACCTTCGCGATGATGTGGGTGTTCGATTTCTCGCTCGATACGCTGTCGCTGATGGCACTGATCGTGTCGATCGGCTTTCTGGTCGATGACGCCATCGTGGTGGTGGAGAACATTGCGCGACATATCGAACAGGGCATGAAACCGTTCAAGGCGGCGCTACTCGGCGCCAGGGAGGTCGGCTTCACCGTGACCGCGATGAGCGTGTCGCTGGTGGCCGTGTTCATTCCGCTGTTGCTGCTGGGCGGCTTCATCGGGCGTCTGTTCCACGAATTCGCGGTCACGCTGTCGCTGGCCATCGGCGTGTCGCTGCTGGTCTCGCTGACACTGACACCGATGCTCTGCGCGCGCTGGCTCAAGCCGCATCCCAAACGCGAGCGCCAGCCCGCCTGGGAGCGCGGTCTGGCTACCTTCGGCGGCTGGTTTCTGAATGGCTACGCCCGAACCCTGGACATCGCGCTGAAGCACCGCCGCTTGACGCTCTTGTCGCTGGTCGCGGTGATCGTGCTCAACGGCTATCTCTATACCGCCGTCGATAAAGGGTTCATTCCGGATCAGGATACCGGCCGCCTGCTCGGCACCCTGCGCGGTGATCAGGCGCTGTCGTTCGAGGCGGTGTCGGAGAAGCTCGATCAGGTCCGCGAGCGACTGCTGACCGACCCGGCCGTCGACAGCGTACTGGGCTTCATGGGCAGCGGCGGTCCAGGTCGCGGCGGCTCCTCGGCGACGCTGTTCATCACCTTGAAAGCCGACCGTCAGGGCTCGACGCAATCGATCGGCAATCGTCTGACCGCCAGCCTGCAGGGCATGACCGGGGTCAGCACCTTCATGTTCCCTTTACAGGACATTCGCGTCGGCGGACGCTCCAGCAGCGCCTCGCAATACGAGATCACGCTGAAAAGCGACAACCTCGAACTGCTTGGCGACGGTGCCAGCCAGGTCCAGCAGGCGATGCAGCAGGTCGACGGCATCACCGGCGTCGACAGCGACAGCCGCGGCGACGGCCTGGCCGCCAAGCTGGTCGTGGATCGAGATACCGCCTCCCGCCTTGGCGTCGATATGCGCACCATCGATACCGCACTGGGCAACGCCTTTGCCCAGAGCAAGGTGGTGAGTCTCTTTGACGCCGACGAGCAACGCTATGTGGTGATGGAGGTGGATGCGCCCTACCGCCAGGCGCCGGCCGCCATCAGCGATCTCTACGTCAGCGGCAACGACGGCGAGATGATTCCGATCTCGGCGTTCAGCCATGTCGAGCGCAGCACCACACCGGTCACCGTCAATCATCAAGGCCAGTTCGCCGCTTCGACGATCTCGTTCAATCTCGAGGACGGCGTCTCGCTGGGCGATGCCACCGCGCGCATTCGCCAGGCCGTCGACGAGCTCCATCTGCCGACATCGGTACAGGTCGATTTCGAGGGCAGCGCCGGCACCTTCCAGAGCGGCATCGAGGCGATGCCGTGGCTGATCCTGGCGGCGTTGATCACGGTCTACCTGGTGCTGGGGATTCTCTACGAAAGCTATATCCATCCGCTGACGATCCTGTCGACGCTGCCGTCGGCCGGCGTCGGCGCGCTGTTGGCGCTGATGATGCTGGACACACCGTTCACGCTGATCGCACTGATCGGGATCATCCTGCTGATCGGCGTGGTCAAGAAGAACGCCATCATGCTGGTCGACTTCGCGGTGGTGTGTGAGCGCGATCAGGGCATGTCACCGCAGGACGCGATCCGTCACGCCGCACTGGTACGCTTCCGGCCGATCATGATGACCACGCTGGCGGCACTGCTCGGCGCCCTGCCGTTGCTGATCGGCACCGACGAGAATGCCGGTCTGCGCGCGCCGCTGGGGATCACCATCATCGGCGGCCTGATCATCAGCCAGATACTGACGCTCTACACCACCCCGGTGGTCTATCTCTACCTCGACAGGCTGCACCGTCGGCTGCGGCCAAGACAGATCGGCTCGGACCGTGCCAGCGAAGCGTGAGCTTCTGGCCTCGGCAGTGCTATTCGTTGTTCGTAGCTCGTTGCTCTTAGCTCGTCGCTCTTAGCTCGTCACTCGTCACTCGTGGCTCACGGCTCACGGCTCACGGGGCTCTAGCCCAAAGGATAACCCCGCCGGCTCTAGTCAGCCGGCGGCCGATCGGCTAGTCTGACAATCAAATTCAAACGCTCGTCTGAATTTCGTTTTCCTCTCGGAGTCCATCATGATCACACTGCTGCTCATCGTCCTGGCCGTCGTCGGCTGTCTGGTCGTCATGCGTCGTGAAGCCGGCGCGCTTGCGGCGATCGCCGTGCTGGCGGTTCTAGGTATCGTCGGGCTGGCGCTGGATGCCGAAGTGATCGGCACCTTGCTGCTGATCGCGGCGATCGGCGTCGCCGTCTGTGGTCTCAAGCCGATTCGACGCCTATGGTTGTCGCCGCGACTATTCGCCATGTACAAGAAAATCGCCCCGCGGGTCTCCGAAACCGAGCGCGTCGCGCTGGATGCCGGCACCGTGGCCTGGGACGGCGAGCTGTTCAGCGGCCGCCCCGACTGGCAGAAGCTGCTCGCCTTCGACAACCCGGGGCTGAGCGAGGAAGAACAGGCGTTTGTCGACCATCAGTGCTCCGCCGCCGCCGGCATGTGCAACGCCTGGGAGATCGCCCGTGAACGTGCCGATATGCCCGAAGCGCTCTGGACCTACCTGAAGAACGAGCGCTTCTTCGGGATGATCATTCCCAAGGCCTACGGCGGCCTCGGCTTTTCCGCCAAGGCGCAGTCCGCCGTGCTGCAGAAGCTGGCCTTCAACGAGACACTGATGAGCACCGTGGGCGTGCCTAACTCGCTTGGGCCCGGCGAGCTGCTGCTGAAATACGGTACTGAAGCGCAGAAGGATCATTACCTGCCGCGCCTCGCCGACGGCCGCGAGATCCCCTGTTTCGCGCTGACCGGCCCGCGCGCCGGCAGCGACGCCACGTCGATTCCGGACGTCGGCATCGTTTGCCGTGGCATGCACGATGGCGAAGAAGTGCTGGGTCTCAAGCTGACGTTCGACAAGCGCTGGATCACGCTGGCACCGGTCGCGACCGTAGTGGGCCTCGCCTTTCGCATGTTCGACCCGGACAATCTGCTGGAACGTGGCGAAAGCGATATCGGCATCACCTGTGCGCTGATCCCCCGCGAGACGGAGGGACTGCAGATCGGACGTCGCCACCATCCGATCGGCAGCCCGTTCATGAACGGCCCGATTCGTGGCAAGGACGTGTTCATCCCGCTCGACTACCTGATCGGCGGCCTCGACATGGCCGGCCAGGGCTGGCGCATGCTGGTTGAGTGCCTCTCGGTCGGTCGCTGTATCACGCTGCCGTCGGGCGCCGCGGGCATCGGTCGCTACGCGGTGGGCTGGAGCGGTGGCTTCACCCGAATCCGTCGCCAGTTCAATATCGCCGTGGCAGACATGGAAGGCGTCCAGGAGCCGCTGGCGCGCATCGCGGCCAAGGCCTATATCACTCAGGCAGCCGTCATCCAGACCGCCAATACCATCGATCATGGCGTCAAGCCGGCGGTGCCGTCGGCGATCCTCAAGAGCCAGTTGACCGAATTCCAGCGTGACGTGCTGGCCGATGCCATGGACGTCCACGGCGGCCGCACGGTCACGCTCGGGCCGCGCAACTATCTCGGCATCGGCTACAGCGCCAACCCGGTCTCGATCACTGTCGAGGGCGCCAACATCATGACCCGCAACCTGATGATCTTCGGTCAGGGCGCGATCCGCTGCCATCCCTACGTGCTCGACGAGCTGGCGGCCAAGGATGCCAATGACTTCGACGCCTTCGATCGGCTGTTCTTCCGCCATATCGGGCTGATCTTCGGCAACGGTGCGCGCGCCTTCACCCAGGCGCTGGGACTGGGCAAGCCGGGCGTGCCGTTCGACGCCATCGCCGCGCCCTACGCGCAGGATGCCGCACGCCTTTCCTCCGCTTTCAGCCTTTGCGCCGATGCCGCCATGGCTAGCCTCGGCTCCAGGCTCAAGCAGCGCGAGATGATCTCGGCCCGTCTCGGCGACGTGCTGTCGAATCTGTATCTGCTGTCGATGGTGCTCAAGCAGTGGCACGAGACGGATCGGGTCGACAACGAAGCGGCGCTGTTTCATTACAGCTGTCAGCTGCTGTTGAATCGTGCCGAGCAGGCGATGACCGATCTGTTCGACAATCTGCCCAATCGCGCATTGGGCATGACGCTATCGTTCGTCACCCAGCCGGTTGGGCGTCGCTGGCACAAGCCACAGGACACGCTGACCCGCGAAATCGCCAAGGCGATCTCCACCGACAGCGCGCTGCGCCACAAGTTGACCCGCAATACCTGGGATACCTGGGAAGAAGGTCAGAAGGACAACGCGCTTGCGCGCTACAACGCCCTGCTGGCCAACGCCGAACGTGCCGAGGCGATCTATCGCACCCTCAACAAGGCCAGAGCCAAGAAGACGTTGCCGGAGACCGCGCTGCATCCTGAACAGTGGATCGACGCCGGTCTCGCGGCCGGGGTCCTCAGCGAGGAAGATGCGGCATTCATGCGTGCGCACGAAGCCGAGGTACTGGACATGCTGACGGTCGACGACTTCGCGTTCGATGCCTTCGTCACCCATCAGACAGTGCGGGAACCGGCGCCAGCCGAGGACGAGACCACCGTCTAACGCCGCTGGTAGAACATCACTCGCGATAAACCGAAGCCCCCGTCCAAAACAACGGGGGCTTCGGCTTTTCAGGGGGTACGGCTTAAAGAATCTGTCAGCATCCGGAGCGATTCCAGTACCTTGGTCTATTCCAGTACCTGGGGCTATTCCAGTACCTGGGCCTATTCCAGTACTTAGGGCTATTCCAGTATCTGAAGCTGTACTTCGGCGGCACCGTCATGAACCATGCCGAGCTGCTCCGCCGCCTTCCGGGAGAGATCAATGATGCGCCCATCGACGAACGGGCCGCGATCGTTGATGCGCACCACCGCCGTCTCGCCGGAATCCAGCGCGGTCACCTTTACCTTGGTCCCGAATGGCAATGTCTTGTGGGCGGCCGTCATTGCCCGGCTGTCGTAGGGCTCGCCGCTGGCGGTCGGCCGCCCCTCGAAATAGGCTGCGTAAAAGGTCGCTTCCCCCAGACGCTTCTTGTTAGCCGCGGCATCCGCCTGCACTCGAGCGGCCGCACTGGCCTGCCGATCGGAAGTCGAACCCGATGCTTTGCGCTTGGCGCCGGACTCTTTCTTGCTCGGCTCTTTCTTGCCAACCTCTTTCTTGCCCGGCTCTTTCTTGCCGGGCTTAGCGCCGGGCTTGCCAGCCGTTGCGGCAGGCTGGGGCGGCGCGGTCGTGTCCCAGCCCTGCGGATGATGGGTCGAGGCACAGCCCGCCAGCAAAATGGAGACGATGGCGCCGGCCAAAAGGCACTTGGACGGTTGCGACCGTCGCAACACCGGCCGCCGGGGCGGCGAGGGTCTGTCGTCAGTGAGCTCTGATGTCATCGTAGTTAACCTGGCTCTTTCTATTAGCCATTTCTATTGGCCATTCCTATAAGTCCCAAGGCTATAAGCTCGATAGGCTACAGGCTCGATAGGCCATTGCCGATCCGGCATCGGCGCGTCTGACAATGAACGTGGCAAGCAGACGCCGTCGCCGAGATCAGACGAGTCGTTGAACTCGGACTGGTCGTCGAAATCAGACAAGTCGTCGAGATCAGACAACGATAATCGACGATCGGCTCACGATAGCGGCCAAATAAGTAAAATCAAGGGAATAGCGGTTGCCATCACGACCACCGATAGCGGCAGTCCCAGCTTCCAGTAGTCGCGAAAATGGTAGCCGCCCGGCCCCATCACCAGCGTGTTGGACTGATGCCCGATCGGCGTCAGGAACGCGCAGGAGGCGCTGACCGCCACCGTCATCAAAAACGGATCGAGAGAGACATTCAGACCGCTGGCGAGATTGGCGGCGATCGGCGCCATCAATAGCGCCGCGGCGGCGTTGTTGATCACGTTGGACAGCAGCAGCGTGATCACGAACAGCGCCACCAGCGTGATCACCGGCGGCCAGCCATTGCCGAGTGTCATCATGCCGTTGGCGACCATCTGTGCCCCGCCGCTGGTCTCCAGTGCCTGGCCGACAGGCAGCATCGCCGCCAGCAGCACGATCACCGGACCCTCGATGGCGTCGTAGCCCTCGCGCAACGGCAGCACGCCGGAGGCCAGCGTGACCAGCGCCGCCAACGACATCGCGATCGCTGCCGGCAGCAGGTCGAACATCATCGCGGCAATGGCTACCGCGAAGATCGCCACCGACAGCAACAGTTGGCGAGGCTTGCCCAGCGACAGCTTGCGACTGGCCAGCGGCAGGCAGCCCAGCGCCGCGAGGCTGTCGCTGAGGCCGTTCTCGTCACCCTGCAGCAGCAGCACGTCGCCTGGCTGAAAGCGAACCTCGCGAAGACGTTGCTTCAACCGCGCGCCGTCACGAGAGACCGCAACCAGATGCAACCCGTGCTGATTGAGCAGGCGAAGGTGCGTCACGGTGCGCCGGATCATCATCGAATCGGTACGCACCACCGCTTCCACCAGTTGCAGGTCCTCTGCATCCAGCTTGGGAACGCGGGCAGCATTCGCTTCCTCGTCACTCTCCGACACTGCATCGCCGGCCGGTTCGTCATCCCGGGACCGGGCGCCGAGGGTCAAGCCGCCCTTGTCCTCCAGCTGTTTGAGGTCCTCGGGTCCCGCTTCGAGCAGCAGAATGTCGCCCGCCTGAAGCGGACCGAAGAAGCGATGCCCCGAATGCTGCTTGTCACCCCGGATGATGCCCAGAATCGGCACCGGCTCATCGCATACCTCACGCAGTTCACGCAGCGTCCAGCCCACGGCCTTGGCCGACTCACCTACCGTCAATTCGCTGAGATAGGCCGAGGTCTCGAAAAGCTCGGCGGCCGAGGCCTGCCCTTGGCGCTGCGGCGTCAGCTTGCGGCCCACCAGCACCATGAACAGCAGCCCGACGAACGCCACACCGACACCCACCGGGGCAAAATCGAACATCCGGAAGGCGCCCTCACCCTGGCTGGCGCGAAAGGTGCTGATGATGATGTTGGGTGGCGTGCCGATCAGCGTGATCAATCCGCCCAGCAGCGAGCCGAAAGCCAGCGGCATCAGTAGAAAGGAGGGCGAAGTCCCGTGTTCGCGGGCGACCCGGACTGCCACCGGCAGCAGCAGCGCCAGCGCGCCGACATTGTTCATGATCGCCGACATCAGAATCACGGTCGTGGTCAGGACCACTAGCTGCCAGACCGGCTGGCTACCCGCCTTGAGCGCCTTCTCGGCGATCCAGTCGACCACACCGGCGTGCTCGAAACCGCGACTGAGCACGAGGACCCCCGCCACCGTGATCACCGCCGGATGGCCGAAGCCGGAGAAAGCCTCTTCCGCGGGTACCACGCCCAGCAGCACACAGCTCAGCAGCGCTGCCATGGCAACGAGATCATAGCGAAACCGACCCCAGACGAAAGCGGCCAGCGTCACCGCCAGTATCAGGAACACCCAGGTTGCATCCTGCATCGACACGCTCCTTGTGCGAACGAGGACAGATGAGAGCGAATGGCGCCCGTCATGACCGAAAAAGCCGGCAACGCGCTATCGCGATGCCGGCCTGGATATCATACGCCAATGATTCGTTGGAGGGTTACGGGACGAGAATCGTCGATCCCGTCGTCCGGCGGGAGGCCAGAGCTTCCTGGGCCTTGCCGGCTTCATCCAGCTTGAAGCGCTGCGCGATATCGATATTGACCTTGCCGCTCTCGAGCATGTCGAACAGATCGAGACACATCTCCTCGAATCGCTCGCGGGTATCGGCGTAGCCGTTGAGGCTGGGGCGGGTCAGATAGAGCGAGCCCTTCTGGTTGAGGACGCCCACGTTGACGCCTTCGACGGCGCCGGACGAGTTCCCGAAGCTGACCATCAGGCCACGCGGCGCCAGGCAGTCCAGCGACGTGAGCCAGGTATCCTTGCCCACCGAGTCGTAGACCACCGGAACCATCGCGCCGTCGGTCAGCTCGCGAACGCGCTCGACCACGTTCTCCTCGCGATAGTTGATCGTTGCCCAGGCCCCGTTTTTCTTCGCCAGCTCCGCCTTTTCGGCAGAACCGACCGTGCCGATCAACTTGACGCCGAGGGCCTTGGCCCACTGACAGGCAATCGAGCCAACACCGCCGGCAGCGGCATGGAAGAGGATGGTTTCGCCGCCTTCCAGCGGGAACGTCTGGCGCAGCAGATACTGCGTGGTCAAACCCTTGAGCATGGCGGCCGCGGCGGTCTCGAAGGGGATATCCTCGGGCAGCTCGACGACCTTGCTGGCCGGCAGCACGTGAAATTCCGAATAGGAACCCAGCGGCCCCTGAGCGTAGGCAACGCGATCGCCCTTCTCGAGATGGGTCACGCCTTCACCCACCGCATCGACCACGCCGGCACCTTCGGTACCCAATCCGGACGGCATGGACGGCGCCGGATAGAGCCCGGTTCGGAAATAGATATCGATGAAGTTGAGCCCGATGGCGTGGTTCTTGACTCGGACTTCCCCCGCCTTGGGTGCGGCAGGTTCGAATTCGACGGTCTCGAGAACCTCCGGGCCGCCGGTGCGGGCGAACTGAATGCGCTTGGCCATGACGTTTCCTTAGTAGGCTGATGACTATCGGTCTGCCATCCAAGCGCCATTCCCGAGGCGGGTCAAGTGCGGCGCGGACCAGAGATGGTCTGGACCAGAGATGGTGCGGACAGAGATTGTATGGATCAGGTACGGCGCGAGCCGGATCGCCGTCGGATTCAGTGACCTGCCCGGCAGGGGCTGGTCGAGTCCACGATCAAAGGATGTCCGCGTAACGCTCCAGCGCGGCGACGAAACGTGTCTTGTAATCCTCGAAGGTCTCCGGCTCCTGCTTGAAGGTGCGCACGATGCCCTCGGCGTTGAAGCGTACCAGGCTGGGCAGCACGCCGTTGACCGGCGACGGATGCAGCGGCCCCAACCCGACTCGCAGACCATCATCGCCGTCGATCCAGCGTTCGATACCGCAACCGCGAAAGAACGCTTCACCTGCCTCGTCGGACGCCGTCACCCGCAGCGGCGCCTTCTCCGCCAGCGTCTTGACGAGATGCCGGCTATGCCGGGTGTTGCCCTTGCCTTCCGGCGTCGACAGCATTCCCATCTCCATGGTGCCGCCATCGACGTCGGACGAGATCAGCGTCAGACACAGAATCGTGCCGTCATCTTCGGTCAGCGCGAAAAGGCGTGCGGCCTCCTGTTCGAACAGCACGCCCTGGGTGCCGGCGAAGGTCACCAGCGGCGCCAGGCCGGCTTGCTGACCGTAGACACTGGCACAGAGCTTGGCGAGGCATGCCTCGCGGGTTTCAGGATTTCTGACGTGGACGACTTTCATCATGCTTCTCCCTGGCTGGTAGCCTTTCGGCGCGCTGCCGGCGGCTTCGGGCCGGTCTAATAAGCCGCGCAGCCTAGCATAATCCGCCGGCGGCCACCCTTCCGACCGCTTTCCCGACGGTTCCCCCAACCGCTTCCCCAATGACTATTCATGTCACCCTCCTCTCGAGCACCTCCGCCCCCATCCCATGAGCCTCTCCGACCGACATCGAATCCCTCGAATCGGCCATCGGGTCACCCCTATGTAACGTCGATCGATTACACTTCGCACCGGCAGTGACGAGACTCGAACCCGGCTCGGCGATGATCCCGCTTGACGCCGCGCAGAGGGTGAACGAAGGTCAATGCCTGGACGGCGACAGCCACCGCTCGACGCGCGTTCGCCCTCGATTCTGACAGCCATGAACGCCGGCCCCCGGCGTTCGACGGAGATCCCCAACGCATGACCCAGCCGCGCCCCGCCGCCAGCGCCGACCACGTCGATAACGCCACGCCCCGCTATATCGCCCACCGAGGTCTTTCCGCGCGCGCCCCGGAGAATACGCTGGCAGCGGTTCAGGCCGCCTATGACGCCGGCTGCGACTGGGTCGAGCTCGACGTTCAGCTGCTTGGCGACGGCACGCCGGTGATCTGGCACGACGCCGGGCTCAAGCGCTGCTCCGACGGCCGTGGCAAGCTGTTCAGGCTCGATGCCGAAAGCGCTGCCAAACTGGACGCCGGTAGCTGGTTCGGGCCCCAGTACCGAGGTGAAGCCATGGCAACGCTGGAGTCGATGTTGACGCTCATCCAGCGCCTCGGCATGGGCCTCAATCTGGAGCTAAAGGTGTCCCGGGGACGCAATGCGATCGAACTCGTCCAGGCGGCGCTGCCGCCGACGCTGGAGGCGCTGCCGGCCGACAAGCTGATCGTCTCGTCATTCGATCGTCATGCCTTGACCGCTGCGCGAGCGCTGGAATCCGACCCCGACCGCCTGCGTCTCGGCATCCTCGACGACAAGGCGCCCAAGCGCTGGTGGCTGGAAACCGAACGGCTCTCCGCCTACAGCCTGCACCTGGACTGGCGCAAGCTGAAGATCAAGCACGCCCTGGAGATCGCCGATGAGCAGATCAAGCTGTTCTGCTACACCGCCAACGACCCGGTCACCTTCGAGAAGCTCTGGGACTGGGGCGTCGACGGCGTGATCAGCGATGATCCGACCCGCTTCGTCATCCACGCCGAAGAGACAGCGCGGCAGTCGGGTGCAAAAAGCGCCTGATACACGCGTCAATTAGCGCCTTTGACGGCAAGCGCCTGCGCTTAAGATGGGCACCATGCCCGTTTTCCAGGTTGCGAGCCGTTCATGAATCCTTCCACGCTCATCGGCATCATCGCCAGTGCTCTGTTACTGGCGACCGTCGTGCTGTTCACCGCCCAGGCCCCCAGCAGCTTCTTCAATCTGCCGGGGCTGGCGATCGTGCTGACTGGTACGCTGGCGGCGAGTTTCATCAGCTACCCGCTGCAGGAAATGCAGCGCCTGTGCCGGCAGATCGCCGTGGTATTCCGGCGCGAGCCCCAGGCAAGCGACCTGGAGAGCGATCTAGAGCAGTTGATCGAGATGTCGCGCCACTGGAGTCGCGGCAATATTCGCGCTATCGAGGGCGCCCTGGACAGCACCACCAACCCGTTTCTGCGTACCGGCATGCAAATGGTGATCAGTAACACTCGCGAGGAAGAGATCCGCGAGATGCTGCGCTGGCGCATGGTTCGGGTCAAAGCCAAGGAGCGCACCGAAGCGCAGATTCTGCGCACCATGGCCGTCTACGCTCCGGCGTTCGGCATGCTCGGCACGCTGGTCGGGCTGATCAACATGCTCGAGGTTATCCAGGCCGGCGATCTGGCGGTGATCGGGCCACGTCTGGCGGTGGCGCTGATGTCGACGTTCTACGGCATTCTGCTGGCCAACCTGCTGTTCAAGCCGATCGCGGTCAAACTCGAGCGCCGCACCGAATCGCGACTGATGGCGATGACACTGATTCTGGAAGGCGTGGCGATGGTCAGCAAGCGGCGGCTGCCGGCGTTCATCGAGGAGGCCCTGCATACCTATCGGGCCGACTATCATGACGAGATGCGCGATACGCCTCGTCCGCAGACTGCCGACGCCTCGGCCGAGTCCGCATGAGTCAGGCCGCTATCTCCTCCGGCGGCCCCTTCGCCGACCTGCTGTTCGACGATGGCCCTTTCGACGACAGCGGGCGGAGCAGCGAAAGCGATTCGTGGCTGATGAGCTATCTCGACATGCTCATGCTGCTGATCACGTTTTTCGTGCTGATGCTGGCGTTATATGGCGGACAGTTGGCCAGTCGCGACAGCGCCGATACGCCGGTCGCCATCGCACTGCCGCTGCACGGCCCGGCGGTGAAACCGTCGGTGGCGACGCCCATCGCTTTGCCAGCGCTCAGCCTCGGCGAATTCTATCGGCCGCCGCGCCGGCTCAGCCCGGCCCCGGTAGCAAGCGACATCGGCTTCTATTCACCCGGGCCGGCCGCGGTCCCCGAGACCGTCATGGCCATGGCCCCGATGGTCTTCAGCGTGCCGCTGTTCGATCTGCCCGATCCGCAACCGGTGCCCGTCCTGCCGCAGATCGATGGCGTCGAGGTGACGGCGATTCCCCACGGCCTCAACCTGCGTATACAGGATCATCTGCTGTTCGACAGCAGTGCCGTCGGGCTCAGCGACAACGGACGCCAACTGGTCGAGCGTCTGATCCCGATGCTGCAGGATTTCCACGGCACGATTTCGGTCGAGGGACATACCGACAGCGTTCCGATCTCGACATCGCGCTTTCCCTCCAACTGGGAGCTGTCGGCGGCGCGGGCCTCGGCGGTGGTGCGCGTCCTGCGCCTGGCCGGGATCGATGGCGGGCGGCTGCGCGCGATCGGTTACGCCTCGACCCATCCGCTGGCCAGCAATCACACTCCTGCCGGCCGCGCCAGCAACCGCCGCGTAGAGTTGGTGCTGCAGGAGCCGAACTCACCGACGCCATGAGCACGCCTCCAGCGCACGCTCCCGAACCTTGGGGCGCCAGAATTCACTTGTTGACAGGAAGCTGCGACAATCCGGCGCGTCGAGAGACGTGTGCACGGGAATCAGGTGGAAGCCCTGAACTGCCCCCGCAACGGTAATCGCGTTAGGAACCTTAATTTTCCTTGGACACCACCGGATGTGCCGCCAGGCCATCCAGCCACTGTGATCGAATGGACAACGCATCAAGGGAACGTCCATCGGCATGGGAAGGCGTGAGTGTCGGATGACTTCAGGTCATCGCGCGAGAGTCCGGAGACCGGCACGTTTCTCTTCACTGGTTGATGCGGAGGGCTCATCCAGTGGCGGCACCCCTGCCCGGACTTTCTCACTGTCCGCGGCGGGCTTCGTCACGTCGTCCTCCCATTGCGTCTTCGTTCCGTACGCAGTTGGGGATCACATCGCATGCGTTACCATAAAAATGCCGTCGCCTCGGGCGTCGCGCTCGCCGTGGCCATGACTTCGCTATCGGCTCAGGCCCAGCAACGAGTCGACAATCAACAACGGGTCGACGCACAGCAGCAACTCGACAACGTACAGGTCACCGCCAATCGCCTGCCACAGTCGCAGGCCGACGTGCTGGCGAGTACCACCATCATCGACCGCGCCGAGATCGAACGCAGCCAGGCCGATAGCGTGATCGAACTGCTGCAGGCGCGTGCCGGCATCGAAATTGCTCAGACCGGCGCACCGGGCAGTCTCACCAGCCTGTTCATCCGCGGCAGTGAATCCGATCACAGTGTCGTGCTGGTCGACGGCGTGCGGGTCAATTCGGCTTCCAGCGGCGGCGCCAGCCTGGAGTTCCTGCCACCGGAGGCGATCGAGCGTATCGAGATCGTGCGCGGCCCGCGCGCCGCGGCCTATGGTGCCGATGCCATCGGCGGGGTGATCCAGATATTCACCCGGCACGGTGGCGAGGGCACTCGGGGAGCGCTGAATCTCAGGGTCGGCGAAGACAGCACCAACAAGCAGAATCTGTTCGTGTCCACCGGGGATGCCGATACCCGACTCAACGCCAGCCTGTTCCGCCGCGACGGCGATGGCTTCAACGCCACCGCGGCCGATACCAGCGGCGAGCGCGATGGCTTCGAGCGCAGCGGCGGCCAGTTGGGCCTGTCTCACCGGTTCAGCGATCGGGTCGACTTCAGCTTCAATGCCCTGCGCCAGAACTTCGATACCGATTACGACGACTGTTACCCGACCAATGCGCTCGGCGCTTCCCAGGATTGCCGATCCAAGGGTTATCTGCAGACCTTCGGCGGCCAGCTCGATGTCGCGCTCGAACCGGATTGGGACATGATCCTCACCGCCGGACATTTCGACGAGCAACGCGAGGAACGTTACGCCGGCACCCGCAACAGCCTAACCGAATCGCATCGCAACGAACTCGGCCTGCAGCACCGCTTCACCCGTAGCCATGGCGTCGATGTACTGGGCGTCGACTATCGTGAAGAACGGCTCGATTACGACGATTACGCCTACGGCTCGCAGTACCAGAAGGACAGCCGCGAGAACTACGGCCTGTACGCCATGGTTCAGCGTCAGTACGGCGCCCACGAAGTGACCGGATCGCTGCGCTACGATGACGACTCGCGCTTCGGCGACGAGACCACCGGCAATCTGGGTTATGCCTACCACCTGACCGAGTTTCAGCGTGTCGGCGTCAGCTACGGCACCGCGTTCAAGGCGCCCAACCTGATCGACCTCTACGGGCCCTACGGCACCAACCCGGATCTCGACGCCGAAACCTCGAAGACGCTGGAAGCCTTCTGGGCGCTGAATCGCGGCCCGTGGGACGCCCGAGTCACCGCCTTCGAGAGCCGAATCGACGATCTGATCAGCTACGATTCGCTGACCTACATCCCCTACAACGTGGACGAGTCACGCATCCGCGGCGTCGAGTTGAGCGGCGGCTGGCATCAGGATGGTCTCGCCCTGCGCGCCAGCCTGACCTATCAGGATCCCGAGGACCGGGACACCGGAGAGCGGCTACAGAGACGTGCCCGGACCTTCGGCCGTCTAGACGCCGATTACGCGGTCCAGAACTGGAACTTCGGAGCGACACTGCGTAGCGCCGGCGACCGTCGCGATGTCGATGCCGTCACCTTTGGCGACACCACCACCGCCGGCTACGGCGTGGTCGACCTGCGTACCGCCTGGCAGGTCACGCCGACCGTCGAACTCTCGGCCAAGCTGGAGAACGCCTTCGATAAGGATTATCAGCTGGTCGATGGCTACAACACCCAGGATCGCTACCTGGAGGGCGGCGTGAAGCTGACTTACTAGAGCCGGCGTCCGAGAACGGCGATTCGAACCGGCCGAACGACGCCTCGTCACTCCCTGAGTGGCGAGGCGTTTTATCTCTCGGGATAGAAACGTTCGAGATCAATTCAAAAACGACGAAACGACATTTTCCTGTCGAGCATGTGTTCGGTTCTCGCTTCGGTAGACTGAACGAGTGGACTTGCCATCAGAATTTGAGTGACTTCGTCTGCCGTTGGGCGAACAAGCACTCTGTCGGCGACGCCTCGGGGAGCAAATTTGTGCGACGTCGGCACGTTGAGCAAAGCGATGACAGGCACACCGAGAGCGGTAGCCATATGCATGGGACCAGTGTCCGGAGTGATCAAAGTGATCACATGAGAGAGCACGCCCGCAAATTCCCGTAACGGCATCAAGGGCAACACTTGACCCGACGTGCCGCAATATCGCGACAACTCGGTACGATACTTCTCCTCTTCTGGCCCGATCATCACAAGGTAGCTTTCGCCAGACTCATTGAGTGCACTAATTACCGATTGCCAGAAATCGATGGGTAGCCGTTTGTCGAGATGCCCTCCGACAAAGACCCCGACAACGCCCTTCTCCGACGATTGATGAATTAGCCTGGCAGCACCAACATGTTCTTTTTCGCTAACGACCATCCAGGGTAGAGACTCACAGCTCAAGCCCAAGGTGTGCGCTATCACGCTAGATAATTCGTATGCGTGATTGATTTTTCCTTCCAGCAACCAATCGTAGGTATTCTGAAGTTTACCGCGCTGCCCAAGCGTTTTTTTTGCACCGCAGAGTTGGGTAAAAAACCAGCTGGTCAGTGAACCTTCTCCAACCTGGATCGCCAGGTCATAATCGGCTTCTCTCAACTGCGAAATCATACGGATAAAGAGCCAGGGCCGTAGTGAAAACGTTCGGCTGTAGGCGTAATAGTTGGAGATTCCCATTCCATCGAAAAGTTTTTCCGTAGAATCCGTTCCCACATAATCTACGGTTATCTCTGGATAATTCTTTGAAAAGGCATCAACTAGCCTAGCCCCTATGACGGCATTCCCTAATCGACAATTTGGCCTAACGAGAAGGACCCGTTTCACATCGACTAACGTCTGCGGTGACGCACGTTCAGGTTCCCGAGAACTGACACCGAGCAAGCGATAAAAGCCCGTTTTGGCTGCTCTTTCCAAAGCTTTTCCAAATCGACGCATCCCATCATGGCGTCGGATTTTCGTTAACACACTACTCATGCCGTGCTCCAGATAAATCAATCTGAGCGTAAGGTAATGGGAAAACCTTAAGGGAGCATTGCACCGGTGACAGCTTCGCTATATGGCGACCCCATCACGGAAAACGACTTGAAAACGACGAAGCGATATTTTTCAAAAGTCCTCTCACCGATCTCCGACGGGCGGTCCGGTCAGGCTCACCGGGCCGTCAGCCAGTCGTCGAAGGCTTCGACGGTCAGTGGCCGGGCCAGCCAGTACCCTTGCGCTTCGTCGCAGCCCATTGCCTGTAGCAACCGGTAGCTTTTTTCAGTCTCCACGCCCTCGGCCACCACATGATAGCCAAGGTCGTGAGCCATGGAGATCATCGCCTTGACCAGGGTCTGGCTGCGCGCCTCGTGATCGATCTGGGCGACGAACGAACGGTCGATTTTCACCACGTCGGCCGGCACCTCCTGCAAGTAGGCCAGGCTGCTATAGCCGGTGCCGAAGTCATCGATGGCGATTCTGATGCTGGCTTCGACCAGTGCATCGAGCGCTTCGGTAGAGGCCCGGGTATTGCCGATCAGCGCCCTCTCGGTCAGCTCCAGTTCGAGGGCCGTCACCGGTAACGCCTGCTCGGTCAGATACGACTTGAGCCGCGTAATGAAATCGGACTCTAGAAGATTGGCTGCGGAGATATTGATGGACATTCGCAACCCCAGGCCGCGCCGGTGCCAGACGGCAGCCTGATCGACGGCATGGCGCAGCACCCAGTCGGTCAACAGCCGAGCCATGGGCGTATGCTCGATCAGCGGGATAAATTCGTCAGGGGCGACCGGACCCAGAGTCGGATGCTGCCAACGAATGAGCGCTTCTGCGCCCACGCATTCATCCGAGACCAGGGACACTCTCGGCTGATAGAGCAGTTGCAGCTGCCCAGCGTCCTCGAGTGCATGGCGAAAACCACTGATCAGCGCGAAGCGGCGCATATCCTGCTCGTCTAGAGCGACCGAGAACAGGCTGACGCCGGTTTCGCTGTCGCGGGCAGACTGACAGGCACTCTGAGCCGTTCGCAGCACATCGGTGGGAGCGATTTCACCCAGCCGGAAAGGCATCACCCCCACCACTGGATGCAGCATGAAAGGCGCGGCATCGCCGAGCGGCATGCTCAACAGCACTTGCCTGAGATCCAACGCCATATCCAGCGCTTCGCTCTCATCCGGGCATCGCTCGGCGCTTTCCAGGATGTGCACGTATTGCCCCAGGCCTACCTGGTAAAGCACCTTGCCGGTGCCCAGCCGTAGTTGCAGCCGTATGGCCGCCTCACGCGCCGCTTCGTCGAGACAGGAAAGCCCGAGAACGCGCTGCAACGAGTGCATTTCGGCGATATCGATCAGTTCGATGTAAAGCGCGAAACAGCTCATGCCGGCGTTATCCCGGCTCCGGTCCTCGAGATCCTCGATGAATTTGCTGCCGTTGGACAGCCCGGTGAGCGGATCGACCCTGCCGAAAGCATGCTGTAGCTCGATCTGGCCCATGACCATCGCCGCCAGGTCCTGAAGCACCCGGATTTCATGCTCGGTGACGCTACGCGGCTCACGGCCCAGAACGCACATCGCGCCCAGGGTATAGCCGTCATAAGTTTGCAGCGGCGCCCCGGCATAGAAGCGAATGCCCGATTGCGCCAGAGGGCTGTTACGGTAGTGCGGCGATTCGAGCAGATCCGGCAGCACCAGTACCTGGGATGTGTCGGCCACCTCGCCGCAGCACGCCTTGAAACGCGGTATTTCCCAATGATCGATTCCCACCCGAGACTTGAACCACTGGCGATCCTCGTCGGTCAGCGAAACGGCGGCGATAGGTAAATCGAAAAGCTCGCTGGCGATGCGCGTGATGCGGTCGAAACTCTCACTGGGCGGGGTATCGAGCAGGTTGAGCTGGCGCAGCGTCATGAGTCGCCTGCGCTCGTGTTCTTCGATCGCCTGAGTCTCGGGGACATTAACCATTGCGACGCTTCCTCTGTATCTTCCGGACGCTTTCAGCGCCTAGTCAGAAGGCTTTAGGAATTATCGGCAACATGCTCCCATTCTTCAGTCATCTACACGGTTTTCGTCCGACGCCTGGTGAGGGCAACGTTATCTCTTCGCCTACCTGACATCAGCGATCATGAAGCGCCTCAATTTGCCCCCTTATCGCCGTTGCCGTTCGAGACTTCTGCTTCGAAACTCGACCGACGCTGGGCCACTCGCTACTGGGTTAATCTTACGCTGTCGAACACGGCGCCGTCCTCTCCGACGGCATCGACCTTCAACTCGTGGGGCGATGCCTTGAGCTCGAGCACATTGAGGCGAGACACGGCATAGGCCGAGCGTTTACCGGGCTCGATCGGATATAAATCCGCGCCACCCCCGCCAGAGACAATATAGTTGACGCCATTGATCGGCTCGAGTCGTTCGTAGTTATGCTGATGTCCGGTGAGAACGAGATCGACGTTGGCGCGCTCGAATATCGGCACCAGATCCTGGCATATGCGTGCATCCCCACCCGGATGAGGGCCCAACGACGAACTGAACGGCGGTCGATGGAAGAAGATGATCGTCCATGGGCGCTGTCGTTGGTCGAGATCCTTTTGCAGCCAGGTCTTCTGAGCCTCCGTCGATAACGAGTGGTCACCGGCATACAGCTCACTATCGAGCGCGACGAAGTGTACGGGACCATAGTCAAACGAGTAGTAACGTTCGGTCTGCTGCGGATTGTTCGTCGGCAGATCAAAGGCGCTCAGGTAGGGTTGGCCATCATTGGTGCGGACATCGTGATTGCCCAGCGACGGATAAAAAAGTATCGAACTCAGCAACCCTTCGTAGGGGAGATAGAAGCGTGAGTCGTACTGGCGTTCGGCGCCGGTCTTATAGACGACGTCGCCGAGATGCAGCACCAGTTGCGGATGGCTCTTGGCGATGATGGTCGCCATTTGGTACTGCGCCTTGCTGGCATCGCCGCTATCGCCGAGCGCGGCGAACGTCACCGTGGCCTCGGCGCCCGGAGCGGTCCGAAAGGTGTGAATATCATCAAGCGGACCGTCATCCTCGACCCGATAGTAATATAAGGTATCCTCCTTCAAGCCAAATAGTTTGACCTCATGTCTGCGCTTAGGCTCACCGGAGGCCGTATTGCCTAGATGCGAAGTTGTTCCATAATTGACGCTCGTGTCGCTTTGGCTCGTTGTATCCCACAGAATTGAAGCAGAGTTCCGGGTCACGTTTTGCACATAAGGCGGAACCTGATGAGCCACCGTGCCGGGAAGATAGTCGGCGATCGAGTAGCCATGCTTTTTCAGAATTACCATGCCGACCGCTGAGCCTGCCAACACCAGCACAACGATGCCCACGAGAGCATAGGTTAACCACTTACGGATTCTGGACGACTTGTGCCCGGTAATTTTCACAATTGACGACTCCCAAGAGCTGTTCGTCTCGCTGCACTACATATCATCAATGCGATGATTTCGACAGACGATGACGCAGCATTTCAAACGCGACCGGCAGCAAAGAGATAACAATGATTCCAAAACTGAACAAGTCGATATTGTGTTTGAGAAACGGGATATTGCCGAAGAAATAACCCAGCGATAGCAGAATACTGATCCATAGTAGCGCGCCCAACATGTTGAAACTCAGGAACGGGGCATAGCGCATATGCCCCAGTCCCGCCACGAAAGGTGCAAAGGTACGAATGATGGGCACGAACCGCGCTAACGTGACCATTTTACCGCCGTGGCGGGCATAAAAATCCACGGTGCGCAGCAGATAGTCGCGCCGGAAGACCTTAGAGTCAGGATTGGCAAACAGACGTGTTCCCCAGGTGCGGCCGATCCAGTAGTTGACGGTATCGCCGAGTACGGCAGCCAGAAAGAGGAGAACGCCCAGTAGCCATGGGTTGAGGCTACCCAAAGCCGCGAAAGCGCCGGCGATGAATAGCAGAGAGTCGCCGGGCAGGAATGGGGTAACAACGAACCCGGTTTCACAGAAAACAACAACAAACAGCAAGCCATACACCCAGATACCGTACTGCTGAATCAGAATCTCGAGATACTGATCCAGATGTAAAACGAAATCGATCAAGGGATAGGTGCTCCATAGTATGAGAAGACAGCGTTCAGCACGATCGACCTGGCGCAGCGATCTACTTCTGTGATCTACACAGCCCCTGGCAACGGGGTAATGACGAGAAAATTATCGGCCTGATCCGGCAGTATCTACCCAAAGGTACTGACCTCTCGGTCTACCGTCGGGAAGAGCTTGACGCCATTACCCTCGAACTCAAGATTCGGCCGCGCAAGCGTTTTGATTTTAAGTGTCCGATCGAGATGATGCAGGAGATGATGATTAAGCATCGAGTTCGCTACACTCACGTGTCGCACTCAGAAGCTGCATCCGATGATCCTTATGGACCTCAATTGTTTCGTTCTTCCAGCAACTCGATCTGGATTTCCTGAAGCTCGATCAGTTTGTCCCACTGTTGGGCCATCTGATGATCGAGCTTCTCGTGGAGCTGCCGAATTTCGAGCTCAGCCTTGAGATTGACGCGGTAGTCGTTTTCACCGCGTAGCCGATCCTTGGTCTCTTGTCGGCGCTGACTCATCATGATGACGGGGGCCTGGATCGCAGCCAGGCTGGAGAGTACGAGATTAAGTAGAATGAAAGGATAAGGATCAAAGGGTTTGGCCAGTATTCCAATAGCATTGATCGTGATCCACATCATCAAAACGGCCGTAAACGTCAGAATGAAAGCCCAGGAACCACCAAACAGCGCAACCCGGTCCGCCATCCGTTCACCGAATGTCCCGTTTCTTTCCAGAAGATCTTCAGGGTTTTTGGAAATGAGCTGTCGGTTATCAAGGCTATCGATAACCTGGCGCTCCAGTTCTCCTAGTTCACCGCGCTCCTGCGCCAGCATTTTCTCGACGTAAAGATGCCGAAATTTGGCGAGGTCCTGTCGGCAGATCATCTTGCCTTCTTCCCATTCTGGTGCCGCGCTGACAATCAACGCCGAAACCGTCGGGCGCACAGCAATCCAGGGTTTGAGTTCTCTCGCATCGAATTGACGCTGGCAAATGTGACAGACTGCCCCTTGTATGTGTTTCCTTGTCATCGCTCACCCATCAATCGCGTTATCCGAGACACCGAAACCTGTCAGCCACCATGGAGGCGGCTGACAGGCAATTCCCCCATCATGAGCAGAGTCTCTAGGATACGATATTGACTCAACCACCGGGTAAAGACGAGCTTCATCTCGGGTCGCGCATACGATCGTCAAGTCGAGCCAAGGCGTAGCCGACACCTCTTACAGTCTCGATCAGTCTGCTGCTCGTTTTTTTCCGCAACGAGTGAACCAGCACTTCGACCGTATTCGACTCGGCAATTTGCCTCTGGCCGTAAATCAACATTTTCAAATAATCTTTCGTGAACAGATGCCCCGGACGGATGGCAAACTCACTTAAGACCCGTAGCTCTCGCGAAGAAAGGCAAAGCTTCTCGCCGAACCACCACGCCTGCTGCGACCCCAAGTCGATACGCAACCCCGATGCCAGAATAACCTCTTCACCGGATAGCCTAGCGCGTCGCACCCTGCATCGCAGGCGGGCATGAATCTCTCGGATATCCATGGGAGTCGGCAGGAAATCGTCCGCACCGGCATCCAATATCTGACAAGCGAGCCCCATGTTCTTCTGAGTGACGACAGCCAACACCGGTATGTATTGGCTTAATCGAAACTGAGAAAGTCTATCGATTTCCTGCGAGGCATTATCACCAAAAATATGTAATATGGCGTCGTACTGAGAGGTCAATTCTCCCTCTGAAGCGTCGCTCAATAATGCTATTAATCGAATAGCAATGGATTCCGCCTGGAGCTCTCGCCGCCATCGTAAACCCTCACGTTGGTTCGCTGTGCAGATCAAGAGGTTCACGCATCACCTCCCTGAGGTATTCAAAAAGATACGTTACAACAACTTACTCAGCGCCCATCAGCATCAGCCTAGAATAACATTAAAATTATTACTAATAAAATTCACACTAAATAAAACTTTAATCCTAGATATAATGGCAACTTAACGACTAGAAGCACCTCAGTTAAGATTATAACTTTCCATAAAACACATAATTCAACTACTCATCTATTTGAAGCTGGAAGACGGTGACATCGATTGAGCGCCGCCCGACGATGACTACCGGCCAGTGGAGGCCAACCAGTAGTCCGGAATATGCGGGAGAGAAATAAAATCCTGGTCTGCCTTCGGTCTGGCAGGCGGCGAACCTCACTGTCCCATGCAACGGTGGGCTCCGCTTGGGAGCCCTCGTCGCAAGACCGACCTAGCGACACGCGGCCGTCATATCCAGGTCGGGATCGTAGACGTCGGTTGTGACCTGTGCCAACCCCAAGATGGTATGAAAGAGATTCGCGTGACTATGATGCGACGTGGCAGCTGACTGAATGCAGCCGTAGTCGATTCCTTCATCTTGCAGCATAGATTTGGAAAGCCACCAGATCATGGGGACATGCGTCTGCTCGTCAGGGGCAATCAAGTAGGGTAACCCATGGAGATAAACGCCATTCTCTCCCAGAGATTCGCCATGGTCAGATGCGTAAATCAACGTTGCATCGAAGGTGTCCTGCTTTTTCAGATAATCGATCATCCCGGACAAGACGTGGTCGTTATACAGGATCGCGTTATCGTAAGCGTTCCTGATGCTTTGGGCATCACATCGACTGAGATCGTCTTGGCGACACACTGGTGTAAACTTCTCATACGACTTGGGGTAGCGTTTATAATAGCTGGGACCATGGTTTCCCATCTCATGTAGAACAATGACGGTGTTCTTCTTGAGATCTTTAGTTCTTTCTTCCAGTGCTTCCCGCAGCGCATCGTCAAAGCATTCATCTTGAGTACAGCCCAACTGAAGCTTTGATGAATCCGTCTTGATACTCGACACCCGATCGCAAACGCCTTTACACCCTGACTGATTGTCGATCCAAAGCACATCGAAGCCCGCCAGCTTCAGCACGTCCAGAAGTGACTCATGTTGTTCTATTGCGGTGCCATCGTAGTTGTCTCGCCCCCTGGGAGAAAACATGCATGGGACCGATACGGCCGTACTCGTACCACAGGAGTTTACATCGGGATAATTGACCAGGTCGCGCTTGGCAAGCTCCGGCGTCGTCTGTCGATCATAACCGTTGAGCCCCCAGTCGGCTGCGCGGGCCGTCTCACCCACCACCATAACAATCAACTTGAGCCTGACGTCGCCCACGTAGGTTGCTTCAGCACTCAAAGGTATTTTTTTCTCGAGGTGACTCTTCTCATTGGCAGTCAGCACTCTGGTCAGGGAGACGATGTAGTTTCCAGGCGTTAATAGATAGCGCATCTCTGGATTGTTTCGCATCTCCGAAGATAGGCTTTGGTAGATCAGCAGCGCGCTCCCGATCAACAGGGCTACGCCACCCAAGAAATAAGCGACCTTTCTGATGAGCGCCATCTTCCAGCCGCTGCTGGATACCTTTAGCCTGAGCAGAATCACGATGGGTAATACGGCAAAGACAAGCAGATGCTTGAAAAGTCCCACCGTCAATAACTCACCGACCTCATGCGGGTCCGTCTGTAACGTATTGACGACCATCGTCGTGTCAAAATAGGTGTGATAACTAGCCGTAAAATAACTGACACTGGCTGCAATCAGCATCAATACCATCAGAACCGGCTTGACAGTATAACGTGTCGCAAACAGCATAAAGACGACATATTGCAACAGGGTCATCAACACGCCATACCCCAGTAGCGTAAGCCACGATTCTGGCACCCCAGGAGCGTGCAACTCAAACACTTTCTCCCAGAACGGCCCATTATAAAAAAGAGTGAACGAAATCGAGACAATGAGTGTTAAAAGCTCGGGACTAATGACGGGGCGACGACTCAACAATCCGATGACCTTGCTCATTCCCCCTCCTTTTCAAGGTATTTAGTGGGGGCTTCAGTGGGTCGATAGTCTGTTGATGAGTACGGTTCATTCGACTCCAGTTCAACACTAAAATGTCTCAACATCAGCCACCCCAGGGTGGTACTGCATGACCAGCAGATCATGAGCGTGAACAGATCATGAGATAAAAAGTGGGCCCCTCGAAGTTGCTGATCGATACCAAAAGCCAAACCCATCCCCAGTCCGACGGCCAAACCAAGAGGCTTCCACCGCGGCGCCATGAGGGCGAGGCAGAAATAAAGAGCGACCCAGGCGTAGCCAGCGCTGGCATGCCCGGCGGGAAAGCACGCGGTGTCGGGCATGCCTGAAGGTCTAGCTTCGAATAGGCCAATATAGGGGAGATCGCCGCCATAGCGGGTCAGATCCCAGGGGCAATCCATACTAATGGCATTCTTGATCAGGCTCACGGTCACGGTCGATGCTGTGACTGCCGCTATCAAATAGAGCAGAGGCCGACGCCAGTGGCTCAATCCCCTTTTCAGGAAAGCGGTCACGGTCAATACGATAAGCACGACGCCCATCGATTCACTCAATACGCGACCGCCATCATGAAAGACGGCTTTGGCGATGACATTATCCCTGAGCAGCCATTGCCCGCCTTCCCAGAGATAAAGATAATCGGCAATATGAAAATCAATACTATAAAGGTGGAAAAACAATATCAACGGAATGAAAAATAGCCATCCGTAGAACAGACGTAAAAGATGACGTTCGAAATCTACAGAAGTATGCATAGCCATACCCCTGCCATCAGCACCAGGCTGACCAGAACGGCTGCCGACCCCATGTCTTTTGCGTTGCCACTGAGAGGGTGGTGTTCCAGCCCGATCCGATCCACGGTCGCCTCCAGAGCCGAATTGATCAGCTCCACGGTGATGACCAGTAACGCGCTACCGAAGAGCATGGCCCTTTCCAAGCCGGCGACATCCGCAAGCAGCACGACAGGAAGACATAGCGCGCAGAAAAAAACTTCCTGACGAAATGCCGTTTCCTGCTGCCAAGCATGTTTCAGGCCTGAACAAGAGTACTTTGTTGCGTGGAATATCCTCAACAACCCTTTACGTAGCGACGCAACGGATTGATCCGTCGTAACTTTCACGAATATCTGCCCCCTCTGACATTATGCGACCGACTGCTCCAGAATCATTGAGCCTATTTCAGTGAGGCATATTGCGAGGGCTGACTTAAGGAAAAATTATTATTTATAGAATAATATTTGCAGTTCATAAGTGTTATTTAAGCTTAATCTATGTCTAAAAAATCGACGAGCGATAGCCTGACAAGGCAAACCGGCGAGAAAACGGAGTTCACGCGGGATAAATGAGCATGTAATTCGATCCGCTCGTCCTTCGGGCCGTCCTTCGGACGCTCTGAACTTTGTTCAGCGAGTCGATTTTTGACGCCGTGTGGGTGAGCGCAGGCATTTTCAGACAAAGCGTGGATAGAAATTGACAATGATCTTGCTGGTGGTCGACTCTTGAAAAGAAAAAGACGGGCTGCGACTCAGCGGCATGGCCGGTCTTCATCATTTCTGATCGATAAGGCGCTCTTCAGAATGTCTGAACTAGAGTCGTGGTCACAATACCGCGACGGACAAAGCTGATGCTTGAGCACTTCACAGGTTTTGTGACCGATATCGCATCGCGATATGCGCTACTCACCTATATCGTGGTGGGCTTATCCGCACTGCTGGAAGCGATGCCCGTGATCGGCACGCTGTTCCCGGGGTCGATGCTGATTGCGGCTTTGAGTGCGCTGGCCAGTTCCGGGACGTTGGGAATGTTGCCACTCGTTGTCTCGGCCATCATGGGCGCCATTGCCGGTGATGGCCTCTCTTTCTGGATAGGCTCCCATTACCCCTCTCAGATCGCCCGAATATGGCCAATTAGCCGCTACCCGCATTGGCTGACCCAGGCCGAGTCGTTGTTCAACCGGCATGGCGGCAAAAGCGTCTTCGCGGCGCGATTCGTGCAAGGGCCCCGCGCTTTTGTTCCGTTGGTGGCCGGCATGAGTCGGATGCCCGCTAACCGGTTCTACGCGGTCAATATCGCCTCCGCATTGATCTGGGCCCCCAGCCACGTGCTCGCCGGCATATTCCTCGGTACCTCATTGCAGATCCTTGCACAGATCGGCGGCCGTCTGGCCGTGCTGGCGGGGGTGATCGCCGCGTTGGCATGGGCGATTCTATGGATAAGCCGTCGAATCCTGACGCCCTACGGACAACAGGCTTTATCGAAGGCCCAGAAGGGTCTGGCGCGCCGGGCTCGGAGCCCGAGGACACCGGCAGGTCGATACCTGGCACGAATGGCTCACTCGGCAAGCGGCATGCAAACACTGACTATCGTGGCCTTGCTGACGATGCTCGGATGCCTATGGGTGTTTGCCGGTCTGCTCGAGGACCTGGTGACAAAAGAGCCCCTGGTCCAAGCCAACCAGGCCATCTTCCATGCCCTGCAGGCCCTGCGTTCCCAGTGGGGCGACCGTGTGATGCTGGTGATCACGGAGATGGGAGATGGCTTCGTTACCACGACACTGACCTTGACGATAGCAGCCTGGCTATTGAGCAGGCGGGCTTGGCGCAGCACCTGCTATTGGCTGCTGGCGTTGGCAGGGGCGGCTCTGTTCACACCGGGCATCAAAGCTTGGGTGCAATGGCCGCGACCGACCGCCAATCTTTACAGCGGTTGGGAGCTCTTTTCCTTTCCCAGCGGCCACGCCACCATCAATGCCGTCTTGTACGGTTTTCTGGCTTATCTTATCGCTCGCGATCTGTCGGCCAGCTTGCGGAGCTGGGTGATCGGGGCCGCGTGTCTCTGGGTGTCGATGATTGCCTTTTCCCGACTTTACCTCGGCGCCCACTGGTTCGCCGACGTCGTGGCGGGCATGGCCATCGGCACCGCCTGGGCGATTCTCGTCGCGATCTTTCATCAACGGCATGAGACGAAGCGCGTGGAGGCAAAGGGCCTCGCTGCCGTCCTGTTGATCACGCTGACGATCGCATTGCCCTACCATGTCTTTCGGCAACTCGACCTCGATCGTAAACGGTATACCCCCGAGACCGCGGATCAATCGATCAGCTGGCAGCAGTGGTGGCATGGCAGCGCTCCAGGCATCCCGACACATCGCGTCGATCTGGCCGGTGAGGTGGAAGAGCCGCTGGGACTGCAGTGGGCCGGGAGCCTCGACGCCCTGGGCCGAGCGCTGAGTCGCCAAGGATGGCATGTCAATACGCCCTGGACGTTCGAAAACACTCTGGCGTGGCTAACTCCGGAGGCTGGCGAAACATTCTTACCCGTCCTACCTCGCCTTGATGACGGACACCCTCCTTCCCTGAGCGCATCGCTCGCATTGCAGGGAAGTTCCACACAGAGATTAGTCATTCGAATGTGGCCCACCTCGTTCCGGCTAACGAACGTGGGCAAATCGACAGACGTCCCTTTGTGGAACGGTTCTCTGCGCTTACAGACGCGTAGAACAGTCCTTGAATGGATCTCTTGGGAGCAAGATGAAAAAGCCCCCACATCTATGCAGAAAATGTTATTTCAAACCTTGCAAAATAGCGCAACGGTTAAGCTCAAACGATTGAATGACAACGAAGCGAGCGACATTATCGTGGGGCATGCGGTCCCGAACAGAGCAAAGACAACGCCGAGTCGTCAGCATCCAGTTTCTCAGGCACTGCCCACCCTGATCCACGAACCCGACTAGTGCGCGACCCGAATTACCACTTGCCGAATCGGCCGGACTGACCCACCATACTGTATATAAATACAGTTTTCGAGGCCAGCCACAGGAGTCGCTGCCATGTCGTCTCCCTCTCGCCCTTCCCGGCCCATCAAGGGCCGCGGGGCGACCTACAATCCCGACAACCGTTTCCAACCGACTCACAGCATCGCGGAAGACGACGGTTGGTGGCAGGAAGGGGTGCCTGGCCGGATCGCCACCCAGGTTCAGCTCGAGGCGCCACGCTCGGCGCTTTCCTGGAATCAGTCGCCGGACCTCGGCTTCGACCGCTCGCTCAATCCCTATCGCGGCTGCGAGCACGGCTGCATCTACTGCTATGCCCGTCCTAGCCACGCCTACTGGGACTTGTCTCCCGGCATTGATTTCGAGACGCGCCTGATCGCCAAGACCGGCATGACGGATCGCCTGCGTGAGGAGCTGTGCAACCCCGGGTATGTCTGCCGGCCGATCAATCTTTCCGGCAATACCGACTGCTACCAGCCGATCGAGGCACAACATGGCACGACGCGTTCGTTGCTGGAACTGCTGCTGGCGTGCCGTCATCCGGTCACGCTGGTGACCAAAAGCGCGCTGATTCTGCGCGATCGTGAACTGCTTGCCGAGATGGCTCGTCACCGTCTGGTCAGGGTGTTTATCAGCCTTACCTCGCTCGACAACGAATTGAAACGCACCCTGGAGCCGCGGACGGCCTCGCCAGCGGCGCGGCTCAAGATCATTCGAGAACTGCATGACGCCGGGGTGCCGGTCGGCGTGCTGATGGCGCCGGTGATCCCCGCCATCAACGACAGCGAAATCGAAACCCTTCTGCACCGAGCCGCCGAGGCTGGCGCCCGCACCGCCAGCTGGACGCTGTTGCGATTGCCAAGAGAAGTCTCTCCGCTGTTCGAGGCCTGGTTGGAGGAGCACTATCCGGAACGGGCAGGCAAGGTGATGAGCCTGATCCGCCAATCTCGCGGCGGTGAAAACAACGACAGCCGCTTTGGCCACCGCATGCGGGGCAACGGAATATTCGTGGACATGATCGGCCAGCGTTTTCGCCGCACGGCCTTACGCCTGGGTCTGGAACGACGCGCGGAAGCGGGCTTGGATACCACGCAATTCCGAGCACCTCACGCCCAGCAGGATCTGTTCGGTTAATCCGGTAGCCGGGTCATTACTTTCCTTGGTACGCCTCGTCCTTGACCTTCTCCATCCACGTTACCGGACTTCCATCGATCGATTCCTGAATCGCGATATGCGTCATCGCGACCTCGGGTGACGCCCCATGCCAATGCTTTTCGCCTGCGGAGAACCAGACGACGTCACCTGGGCGAATTTCCTCGATAGGGCCGCCTTCACGCTGAACTCTTCCCAATCCCGCCGTCACGATCAACGTCTGCCCTGCGGGATGGGTATGCCAAGCCGTGCGCGCGCTAGGTTCGAAAGTCACGGCGGCGCCACTGGTGCGTCCTGGCGCTTCGGCGCTGAACAACGGATCGATGCGCACCGTGCCCGTGAAATAATCCTCAGCACCTGGTCTCGACGGCTGAGATCCCGCTCGATTGATTTTCAATGGCTTTTTCTCCACGAAGCTGAACGATAAAGTGGCATGTCTGTACTGCTACATTAGCAGTTGATATGAAGCGCTTGCGCAAGCGTTTATTGGTTGCACCTATAAAGCAGCCTCTGGATAGGCTTTAGCTTCAGAACGCTCATTGATCGACGTGGTAGCCTTAGTTACATCTGGAGCGCCGGATTTCCGGCGGCTGACGGAATTCGATGACGCGTCCACTCCAGGCATTCACCTCTCTCCATACAGTTTAAGCTTTCGTTAAGCTTAGCCCGCGACCATTGGCACCATACCGCTCCTGCTTTCTTCGGCTGCCAGTGGGTCAAACCTGGTTTGAGCTTCACAAGCAATACGTCCATAAAGACAGATAGTTTCATCGCCAGGAAATAGTTGCCCATGCACTCGTCTCTTCATCAACCCAGCACTCAAATCGGCCCCGCCAGTCATTCCCTCGGCCATTCGTCCGATCATTCACCCATTCATTCGCCGTTGCTGTCGGTGTTGATTCCGGCCAAGGACGAGGTCGGCAATCTCCCCGGCCTGCTCGACGAGATCAGTCTGGCGCTTGCAGACGTCGATCATGAAGTGATCGTGGTCGACGATGCCTCGACGGACGGCACCTGGGAAATACTGACACAGCGCGCGGCTCGAGATTCCCGCGTACGTCCGTTGCGGCATGCTAAAAGTGCAGGCCAGAGCACATCTGTCTGGCAGGCGGCGTGGGCAGCACGCGGCACCTGGCTGGGTACGCTGGACGGCGATGGCCAGAACGATCCGGCGGATCTGCCCAGCCTGTTTGCGCGCGCCCAGCAAGGCGACGTAATGCTGGTGGCGGGCCATCGCACCAATCGCCGCGACGACTGGCTCAAACGCATTTCTTCCAAGGTCGCCAATCACGTCCGCTCGGCTTTGCTCGACGACGCGACGCCGGATACCGGTTGCGGTCTCAAGGTGATCCGCCGCGATGCCTTCGTCTCGCTACCCTATTTCGACCATATGCACCGATTCCTGCCGGCACTGGTTCGGGCTCAGGGTGGTACCTGCGTCTCCGTTGCGGTCAATCACCGCCCTCGCGGCACGGGCGAGTCGCACTACGGTCTCAACAATCGGCTATGGGTGGGCATCGTGGACATGATCGGCGTCATGTGGCTGCGTCGACGTAGCCGGTTGCCGGCGGCGCTCGTCGACACGCCCACGCCGGCGACCGAGGCGAACGAAAATGGGACGGACGCGAACAGGGAGGCACCAGCATCATGAATCAGGAGTGGCTGTGGGTCGCTATCGGCTTCGTCGGTCAGGCACTGTTCTCGGCGCGCTTCGTCATCCAGTGGCTCGCCAGCGAACGCGCCAGACGCAGCATCATTCCGGTCGCCTTCTGGTTCTTCAGCCTGGGCGGTGGCGCAACGCTGCTCGCCTACGCCATCTATCGTCGCGATCCGGTGTTTATTGCCGGCCAGGGCTCCGGTTTGATCATCTATATTCGCAATCTGATGCTGATTCGACGCGAGAAACGCCAGACGGATTCCACCAAAAGCGCGCTTTCCAAAGACGTCTCGAACTCCTGAACGGAACTTTTCATTCCATGCGCCAACCCACGTATCAGCCCATGCGACGCTTCTGGACCAACCCGTCACAGGCGCACTATCGGCGTGCCTGGTTCCTATTGTTGCTGATGGCCATCGTGCTGCTGGGTATCGGCATCGGTCTGCGTGATCCGTGGCCGGCCGACGAGCCGCGTTTCGCGCTCAATGCGCTGGAAATGCTGCGCACCGGGCAGTTCTGGTTTCCCCACCGCGGCGGCGAACTCTACCCGGATAAACCGCCGGTGTTCATGTGGGCGTCAGCGCTAAGCATCTGGCTCACCGGCTCCGTGCGCTGGGGCTTTCTGATACCCACAACGCTGGCCGGCCTCGGCACCCTGCTCCTGGTCGTCGATCTGTGTCGGCGCCTGCACGGCCGACGCGTCGCGCTGCTCTCGGGCCTGGCTCTGCTGACGGCCTTTCAGTTCGTGCTGCAGGCCAAAACGGCACAGATCGACATGATGCTGACGTTCTGCACGACGTTGGCGACTTACGGGCTGTTGCGCCACGCGCTACTCGGGCCTGCCAGGGGCTGGTGGCTGATCGGTTGGGCGGCGATGGGTCTCGGCATCATCACCAAAGGCGTCGGTATTCTCCCACTGACGCTATTGCCGGCCTGGCTATGGCTAGGCTATTCAAGCGATTTTCGCAAAAACGCTCGCGGGCAAATCACACGCCTCAAACTCAAGGATGCCATTCAGGGCATCGCCGTCATGCTGCTATGCGTTGCCGCCTGGGCGGTGCCGATGACCGTCATGGCGACATGGGGCGACGATCCCTCTCTGGCCGCGTATCGCGACAATATCCTGTTCAAGCAGACCGGCCAGCGCTATGCCGACTCCTGGGCTCATCTCGAACCCTGGTACTACTACCTGCTCGAAGTGCTTCCCTGGGCATGGATGCCGCTGATTCTCGCGTTTCCTTGGACGATTCCAGCCTGGTGGCGACGACTGCGTCGGCCCGACGCACGCATTCTGCTGCCGCTCAGCTCGGTCATTCTGATCGTGATCTTCTTTTCCCTGTCGCCGGGCAAGCGCGGCGTCTACATGCTGCCGACCGTGCCGTTGCTGGTGATGGCAATGGCGCCTTTGCTGCCCGGCCTGCTGCGCAAGAGGCGTCTGCACTGGCTGGGGTTCGGCCTGCTCGCGTTACTCGGCGGTCTCGTGTTGGTCGCCGGTGTCCTGGGTGCCATCGGCGTGCCGGCAATCACTCGAGCCGCCGAACATCACGACGTCTCGCCGTGGGCCTGGTGGATCGTGATCGGCGGCGTTGGCATGGGGCTGCTGGTCTGGGCGCGACCCCGTCGCGGGCTGTGGGCGGTGGCCAGTTGGCTAGTGGTTTTCTGGATCAGCTGGTCGACCTGGGGCTATGCGTTACAGGATCACGCCCGCTCGCCACGCGACATGATGGCCCATGTCGAATCGATCACCGGCGCTGGCGTCTGGTTGGCGATGCCGGATTATGACGAAGAATTTTTACTGCAGTCGCGTCAGCCCAGCATCCAGTTCGGTGACCGGACGCCGGCGAGCGATCAGTTTCGGCGGGCTTTCGCCTGGCTGCAGCAGGATGACAACCGCTGGATGTTCGCCATGGAACGACAAGCCGAAGATTACGATTGCATCGACCGAGGCCAGGTTCACGACCTGGGGATTCAGAATGGCGATGACTGGTGGCTCATTCCAGCGACCGCCGTCGGCCAGTGTCAGGGCAACGTCAACGCAGCGCCGATCTTCGTAGCACCGACCACGCTGCCGGACAATACCGGCAGCGCGCCCCACGTTTGACCATGGTGACTGGCAATCGTGGCAGAAATCCAATGTAGAGAGATACCCGACTCAGCGGCTCAGCGCGTCACGAAACATCGAATCCTGCACCCGGTGAGTGGGTAACGGCGGGCGAGGATCAGTCGATGGGATCCAGCCAATCCAGCCTGACCAACAGGCCGCCTTCCGCCCGGTTGGCGAGCGTCATCGTCAACCGCTGGCGTTCGGCGACCTCCGCCGCAATGGAGAGCCCCAGGCCGCTGCCGCTGATGCGCTGATCGGAAGCGCGTTGGAAACGCTGTTTCACCGACTCCAGCAGCGCTTCGGGAATGCCCGGGCCGGAATCCGCGATGGTCAGCCAGGGATGCCGATCATCGCTGCCCACGGCCACGACCACCGTCCCTTGCGATGGGGTATAGCGCAGCGCGTTGTCCATCAGGTTGCGGATCAGAATCCCCAGTTCGGTGGCATTGCCGGTAACGCTCACCGGCTCGCCTTCGACGATCTCCAGCGTCTGCTGTCGGGACTCGGCCAACGGCCACAGATCGGCGGCCAGATCCATGACCAATGCCGGCAGCGGTACCGATTCCGGAGCCGGCCGTTCGCGGTGAATATCCAGACGAGCCAGCAGCAGCAATTGCTCGACGACGCGTTGCAGACGTTCGATACCGTTGTAGGCCTTGTCCAGCGCCTTGGGCTCTCCGTAGCGTGCGTTGTCGAGATGAATCTTCATGGCGGCCAGCGGGGTTCTCAACTCGTGGGCCGCATCGGCCGTGAAACGCCGCTCGCGCTCGAGTGTCTTGCCCAGACGGTCAATGAAATCGTTGAGCGCACCACGCAAGGTCTGCAATTCTTGCGGCACGCCCACGCGAATCGGACTCAAGTCTTTCTCGTCTCGCGCCTCAACTTGCCGGGATAGATGGTCGATCGGCTTCAAACCTCTCCGAATCAGCCGGGCAATCAGCCAGATAAGGATCGGCAGCGCCAGCAGCAGCGGCACGAAATTGCCGATGGCGACCTTGTTGGAGAGTTCATCCTGAAAGGATTCGCGCAGACCGACGCTGATCCAGCGTCCGTCGTCCACCAGCATGCTGAACACGCGCCAGCGATGACTATCGTATGAAACCCAGCGGTGCCCCTCTTTGACGGGCGCGGGAAACGCCTCGTTTCTTGAATCCCATCGGGCCCCCATCAATATCGGTCGACGGTCGGCATCCCAGAAGCCTACCGACAACATTCGCTCCTCATGATCGTAGAGCTTCGGTTCGGCAACCTGAGAAATGGGGCTGTCGGTCTGGCCATACCAGCGTGCGAAATGCCCGGGCTGAGACAGCTTTTCGGCAACCGCCTGGTACTCCTGTGTCGTCGTTTCGACATCCACCAGCGCCGATACCACACGCGCCTGGAGACTCAGTTGGGCATCGAAGATCTCTTCCATTTCGTGTCGCGTGATCAGATAAGCGGCGGTGACCGCCAGCCCCATGACCATCAGCAGCACACCGACAAGCGTAAAATTGAGATAGCGACGAATCGATGTCATGCCACGCGGCTGTCCAGTCGATAGCCGATGCCTCTGACCGTAGTGATCAAATGCTTGTCGAGCTTGCGGCGCAGATGGTGAACATGAACTTCCAGCGCGTTGGAACCGAGCTCTTCTCCCCAGCCGTAAAGCAGACTTTCCAGTTTGGGACGCGACATGACTTTATCGCGGTTTCTGGCCAGCTCGAGCAGCAGCGCAAACTCGCGCCGAGCGAGCAGAACAGACGCTCCCTTCCAGCTGACTTCATGCTCGGCCTCGTTGATGGTCAACTGACCAATCGACAGCAGCTGAGTCGCCCGGCCTTCGGCGCGACGTGTCACCACGCGCATGCGTGCCAGCAGCTCCTGCAGATCGAACGGCTTGAGCACGTAGTCGTCGGCGCCGGCATCCAGCCCCATGATGCGTTGATCGACCGCATCCCGGGCCGTCAGGATCAGCACCGGCAGCGGGTAGTGGCGCCGAATGCCTTTGAGTACCTCGAGCCCGTCGATGTCCGGCAGACCTAGATCGAGCACGACCAGTGAAAATGGCTCGATGCGCACCGCTTCCAGTGCATCCCGGCCTTTCATCAACCAGTCCACCACGTAGCCTTCCCGGATCAGGGCAGTCCGGATGCCATCCCCCAACAGGGGGTCGTCTTCCACCAACAATACGCGCATTGCGGTTTCCGTCTTCGTTGGGTGTCTTTATCGTTCGCCGTCGTTTGCTGGCATCGTCCGTCTGCGTCGTTCGTCTGCGTCACGCCGCCGAGGATCTCGCAGGGATCTTGCCCGTTTAACGCATTGAGACACACCCACCTTAACGGTTTCTTATTGTTCATATCGCTTGTCGAGATCTTGACACCAATACCGTTCCTGCACCATTTGGCCTACGACTTGTCTCGATAATGTTTCGTTAAGCCAACGCCCTCACAGTAGCGTTTCACCCGTCTGTTGGGACGCGATCGCGTGATTATCACTCGCCAGTTTTCGCACTCTCTCACTCACTTGCGGTGGGAAACCCGATATCGCGACACTGCCGTCATCGTACTGCTCTGGTTGATAGCGCTCGCCGGCGCACTGGCAAAGCCGTTGATGCCGATCGACGAAACACGCTACGTCTCGGTTGCCTGGGAGATGTGGCATGCCCATTCGCTGTGGCTACCGCTGATGAACGGGGAGCCCTATGCCGACAAGCCGCCGCTGCTGTTCTGGCTGATCCAGTCGGGGTGGTCGCTGTTCGGGGTCAACGCCTGGTGGCCGAAGCTGATCTCCCCGCTGGCGTCGCTGATCGCGATGACGCATCTCTACCGCATCGCCCGCCGGCTGGGTTACCCCGGCAGTCAGGCGAGGCTGGCGCCAATGGCGCTGATGGCGATGTTGATGTGGAATCTCTACAGCGGCGCGCTGATGTTCGACATCCTGCTCAGCGCGTGTCTGCTGGGGGCGATCGCCCCATTGGTCGCAGGCCAGTTGACGTTACGCAAGGCCATCATCAGCGGGCTGTGGCTGGGCCTGGCACTGCTCGCCAAGGGGCCGGCCGTGTTCGTAACGCTCGGGCCGATTCTTCTGACGATCCCATTGTGGCGAGCCTCACCGTTGGGCCCACCCGGACGGCGTCATCTCGCCCTGGCGCTGACACTGGGACTCACCATGGTGCTGGCCTGGGCCCTGCCCGCGGCCTGGCTGGGCGGTCGCGACTACGCTCAGGACCTGCTCTGGGGGCAGAGCGTAGACCGCCTGCAACAGGCGATGGCACACGCTCGACCGACCTGGTGGTATCTGCCATGGCTCGCGCTGCTCGCGTTCCCCTGGACGCTATGGCCAAGCGCATGGCCTCGACTGCCGCGCCACCGCCATCAGCGCCTGGCCTGGATCTGGCTAGGCTGCCCGCTGGTCATTTTTTCGCTCATCAGCGGCAAGCAGATTCACTACCTGATGCCACTGCTGCCGGCGTTGGCGCTCCTGATCATGGATCGCCTCGGCAGCATCGATTGCCGTGCACGCCTTCGTGGTCACCTGCCCGCACTGGCCATTGGCCTGCTAGGCGCGGCAGTTTTGGTTCTGATGATCTTTGGCACGGGCGCAGTGAGTCGCGCGATGTTCTCCCCCTTTGGGGCTATTGCCCTGATCGCCTGGGCAACCCTTCTCTGGCATCGACACTGGCTTGGTGCCCCTCAAGCGACTCGCAATCTGGCACTCGGTACCGGTATCGCTGTGCTGATCACCACCCAACTGATGCTGTCGCCCCTCTGGAGCCGCTACGACGTTACCGCGCCCGCTCGGCTGATGGCACGCCTGGAGCACGAGGGGATTCCCGTTGCCTTCAATGGAAATAGCTACCAGGCGACCTTTCAGTTCGCGGGCCGATTGCGCGAGCCCCTGATCACGCTGAACGGCACATCGGCAGATCTATGTCGCTTTCAATACCACATGCCGGAGGGCTGGGTCGTCGGCCGTGATCGCGATCTCCGTTCGTTGATGGACGCCACCACCTTCGCTCACACCTTCCCTTACCGCGGCGGCCAACTGGATGTGATACCCGTCTCCGCCCTATCCTTCGATAGGCAGCCATTGGCCTGTGGTGACCAGAGTCCAGCGCCCGTTCGCCGGCTCGATCAGTAATGGATACATCAAGGACATAAACCTGCATGAAAATCCTCGTTACCGGCGCGGCCGGATTCATCGGCTTTCATCTTGCCAGCCGTCTCGCCTGCGACGGCCATCGCGTCGTCGCGCTCGACAATCTCAACGACTACTACGCCGTCTCGCTGAAACAAGCGCGGGTGGAGCAGCTCCACGGGGTACCGTTCCACCGCATCGATATCGCCGATCTGGCTTCGCTTGAAGCGCTGTTTGCCCGCGAACGTTTCACTCACGTCGTCAATCTTGCTGCCCAGGCCGGCGTACGTCATTCGGTCGAGCACCCACACGAATACGGCCACAGCAACCTGACCGGCTTTCTCAACCTGCTCGACGTGTGCAAGCGTCATGCCGTCGAGCACCTGCTCTACGCCTCTTCCAGTTCGGTCTATGGCCGTCAGAAGAGCCTGCCGTTTCGGGAATCCGATCCGGTGGATCAACCGGCTTCGATCTACGCCGCGACCAAACGCGCCAACGAGATGATGGCCTACAGCTACGCTGACCTGCACCGGCTGCCCTCGACCGGCATGCGCTTCTTCACGGTTTACGGCCCCTGGGGTCGCCCGGACATGGCGCCATGCCTGTTTGCCGCCAGCCTGCTACGCGGCGAGCCGATCGATATTTTCAACCATGGTCGCATGGCCAGGGACTTCACCTACATCGACGACGTCGTCGAATGCATCGTGCGGTTGCTGCCCCATCCCCCCACCGTGGACGCCGAGCGCAGCGCGCCTCACGACATCTACAATCTGGGACGCGGCAAGCCAATCGCCCTGCTCGACTTCGTCGCCACGCTGGAAGCCCGGCTGGGCGTCACCGCCACCAAGCACTTCAGACAGATGCAGCCGGGCGATATGGAGCGCACCTGGGCGGACACCCGCAAGCTGCAATCGGTCATTCACTACACGCCTCAGGTTTCGCTGGAGCGGGGCATCGATCGCTTCGTGGATTGGCTGCTCGACTATCGCGAGCTGCTGCTGGAATCCATGGCCGTCTGATTCAAGTACTGCAGCACGGTGCCAACGGTCGTCGAACGGGAGGCGTTGGCGTAGCATCGGGCCATGCCATCCCGAATCACGAGCCCGTCCATGTCACTCAGCAAGACCCGTACCAGTTTCTACCGCCGCCTTTACGTGGCCCATCTGATCGATGCCGGCCTGGCAGAGAGCGTGCCGGCCATCGTCGAGATCAGCGGCATGCCCCGGCGCACCGCACAGGACACGCTGGCCGCGCTGGCCGAACTCGACATCGTCTGTGAATTCGAACAGACCGCTGGCGAGCGTCACCATATCGGCCGCTACGTGATCCGCGACTGGGGACCGATTTCATCGGATTGGGTAACCCGACACGCCGCCGAGATCGCCGGCGCGCTGGGGTATCCGCTACCCGCTTCCTGATCCACACGGCTCTCGCCTATCCAGCCGCACTCGCCAACTCTCGGAGCCCAGCCATGAGTGATCGCCAGCAGCGTCATCAGCAAGCCATGCAGAAACTCAAATCTCACGTCGACGACAAGGTCGCTGCCGCCACCGAGCAGCGCGGTCAGCTGCTGGTGTTCACCGGCAACGGCAAGGGCAAGACTACCGCAGCCTGGGGTACCGTCACCCGCGCGCTGGGTTACGGCTATCGGGTCGGCGTGATCCAGTTCATCAAGGGGCTATGGGAGTGCGGTGAGCGCGAACGACTGATCGACGATACCCATCTCGACGTTCACATCATGGCCACGGGGTTCACCTGGGATACTCAGAACCGCGCCAGCGACACGGCCGCCTGTCTCGAGGTGTGGCTGGAGGCCGAGCGCCTGCTCGCCGATCCCGACGTCTATCTGGTGGTGCTCGACGAGATCACCTACATGCTCAAGTTCGGCTATCTCGAATTCGAGACGGTCAGGCGTGCCATCGCCAATCGGCCGCAGGAACAGAGCGTGATCGTGACCGGACGCAACGCCCACCGCGAGCTGGTCGACATGGCCGATACCGTGACCGAAATGCAGGACACCAAGCATGCCTTTAATGCGGGATTGCAGGCCCGCCGAGGCATCGACTACTAAAGCCTAGAGCAATGAGCCACGAGCCACGGGCTAAGAGCCAAGGGCCGCGGCTCGAGAGCCAAGAGCGACGAGACGCGGCCAGGAATTCCGTTTCCGCTATCGACTCGTCGGCTATCGGATCGTGTCGGCAAGCGCCCGACACACCTGGCGCACGGCCTGGATCATGCGCGGCGCGGGACGGCTGATCGCGTCGGGATCCAGCGTGTAGAGCGCGCCGTCGCGTACCGCCGGCAATTCATCGTGACTTGTCCAGAACGCCTGCCAGCGATCGTCGTTGCCGGCTGCCAGAATGACCTCTGGCTGCGCTTCGACCAGCGACTCCCAGCCGATCTGGGGCACCAGCACCGGCGCATCGTCGAACAGCGGCACGCCACCGCAGTGGCGAATCACCTGAGTGACGATCTGACCGCCGGCCAGGGTGGTCAAGGGCGACTGACCCAACTGATAGAAGACCCGTGGTGCTGGGGAAAGCTGCTGCGACGTGCCTTCCAGCGCTTGTTCGAAATCGGAAGCGGCCTGCTCTCCGGCATCGGAGTGTCCGGTGAGCCGGCCGATATCCCGCAGGTCGTCGGCGATCTGCTCGAGCTTGCGCGGCTCGCTGCGATAGACGGGGATATCCAGGCGTTCGAGCTGCTCGATCAACGATGCCGGCGTACCGCTACCCCAGACCAGCACCAGATCGGGCTGCTTGGCGACGATCAGCTCGAGCGGGATGCCACGATAGCTGCCGACGCGATCGAGCTGCCGGGCCGCGGGTGGGTAATCGCTGCCGTCGATGGCGCCAACCAGTTGCCCGCCTGCGCCGACGGCGTAGCTCAATTCCACCAGGTGCGGCGCCAGCGCGATGATACGCTCGGCGGGCTGTGCCAGCGTCACGCGGCGTCCGCTATCGTCCTCGACGCTGATCGCAGCACCGCTTGCCTCGGCATCGGCTGGCGCCAGCCAACCGACAACGGTCAGCGCCAGTGCTAACGGCGCCAGTCGCCAAAAGCGCGCAAGGCTCGATCGACATGGCAATGGGGAAAGACAGCGCATCATCGGCTCAGTGGCTTGGGATAACGGAGCGAGCGAGCATAGCATGGGAACCGAACGCCGCTGGAGACGTCTATGCAGCGCCCGGCTCTAGCGCAAGCGACGCTTTCAAGTCCCGGTTTTCGATACGTGCCGGCTTTTCGACACCTGCCGGCTTTTCGACACCTGCCGGTCTTTTTAGACGTATCGGTTTTTCGAAAAAGAGGAAATGCCATGTCTTTCGACACGCCTAGCCATCTCCATCAAGTATTCCGCCCGCAAGCTCTGAGTCGCAGTGTCGGCCTGGGCGTTGCTGCCGTACTCGCGACCCTGACGCTGGCCACGCCGGCGCTTGCCGACAAGACGCCCCATCAGATTCACGTCCAGGCCAATGCCACGCTGAATGTGGCCCCGGACCAGGCGACGCTGAATGCGCGCCTGTGGGAACGGACGCCGACCCAGGTTCAGGGCGAGGAGTCTTCCGGTGATAGCGACGCCATCAAGCAAGCGCGAGACCGGCTGGAATCCCGTACCGGCGAGCTGATCCGTACGCTGGAAAACGCCGGCGTCGACAGCAAGAACATTCGCGCCGGTTCGCTCAGCGTACGGCCCGACTATGTCCAGACTGCCGGTCAGGGCGACGACGGCCAGCCGCCCAAGGTGCGAACGCAGGTCGAGCGCTCGGTATCGTTGACGCTCGATGATCTCGACCGGCTGCCGCGCGTTCTCGATGCCTTGACCAGCGCCGGGGTCGACTCCCTCGACGGCGTCAGCTACGGCCTCAAGGACAGCGACGCCGCCGACGATCGGGCGCTCAAGCAGGCTCTCGAACGCGCCCGCCACAAGGCCGAGATGATGGCGGACACGCTGGACGTCGATCTGGGCGATGTCGTCAATATCGAAGAGACCACCGCGCCGCGCTACCAGCCGCAGATGGTGATGCGCGCCGCCGAGGCCGACAGCGGCGCAGGCGCATCGGAGTATCGCAGCGGCGAGATCAACATCGACGCCGGCGTCAGCGTCAGCTGGGAAATCGACGATTGATGACGTAGAGGATGACGATGACGTAGAGGATGTAGTAGATGACGATGAGCGGGGGCGGGCATCGACGCCCGCCCCGCGCAGCTCACATTCGTCGCATCACCCGGGCGAGCACGATCTCCGCGATCAGCGCCAGGGCGAGTATCGCTGCCAGCCAGCGCCAGTCGAACGCCGTCCCCAGTACGCCGAGAGCATCCAGGAACACCATCACGATCGCCAGTGGACAGACGTAACGGATCGCGAATCGCCACAGGGCGTGAACCGCCGAAGGTAGCCCCAGTTCTTCTTTCAGGCTTTCTCCGCGCAACACGAACCCCGCCAGCAGCGCCGTTCCCAGCCCACCCAGCGGCATCAAAAAGCGCGATGTCAAAAAGTCGAGCCAGTCGAAGAAGTGTCGCCCCGCCAGCTTCCAGTCGGCGCCGACGTTGAACGACAGCATCGCCAGCGTGCTCACAACCCACAGCAGAATACCCACACCCCAGGCCGCCCTGACGCGGGACAGGCCGTGACTCTCGTTCAACCACGCCACGGTGGCTTCGATCATCGAGATGGCGGATGTCAGCGCGGCCACGGTGAGCATCAGGAAGAAGATCGTCTCGACCGCGCCGCCCAGCGGCATCTGCTGGAAGGCCAGCGGCAGACTCATGAAGATCAGGCCAGGGCCGGATGCCGGGTCCATGCCGTTGGCGAAGATCACCGGGAAGATCGCCAACCCCGCCATCAGTGCGACCAGAGTGTCGCAGATAGCCACCATCAGCGTGGTACGACCGATGGACTGCCCTGCCGGCAGGTAAGCGCCATAGGTGAGGATGGCACCTGAAGCCAAGGACAAGGTAAAGAAGGCGTGGCCCATCGCGGCCAGCACCGCCTGTCCGGTGAGCTTGCCGGGGTCGAAGGCGAATAGGAAGTGTACCCCGGCGCCGAAACTGCCCGAGAAAACCGCATAGACGATCATTATCACCAGCATGACCACCAGGCCCGGCATCATCCAGCGCACGCTTCGCTCGATGCCCGCCTGTACACCCAGCCCCACGATTGCCATCGTCGCCAACGTGACCAGCGTGCTCCAGAACCCCAGGTTCCAGGGGTTGGCATTGTTGGCGCTGAAGATGGCGGCCATGCCCTCGACGCTATGGGCGGCGAGACCCCCCGTCACCGATTTCCACAGATAGGAGACCGCCCAGCCGGCGACCACCACGTAGAACGACAGAATCATGAAGCCGCACAGCATCGCCATCCATCCCAGCCCCGACCACCATCGGCTGCGCCCGGACTCCCTCGTCACCCTCTGGATCGCGTCGATCGGGCTGCCTCGCCCTCGGCGCCCGAGTGCGATCTCCGCCATCATCACCGGCACGCCGATGGCGGCAATGCACAGCAGATAGACCAGCACGAAAGCGCCGCCGCCATATTCGCCGGTCATGTAGGGGAACTTCCAGATGTTGCCCAGGCCTACCGACGAGCCGGTGGCCGCGAGGACAAAGCCCCAGCGTCCCAGCCACAGATTCTTGGGTGATGCGATTGCGGTCATGCGTCCTCGTCGTTCCAGTAGCTGGCTGGGTCGGGCCGGATCGATGCTCGAACCTGGTCTCGAGCATCGATCCGGCGCAGGGAATCGCCCTTGCCGGTGTCACCCCTGATGAGGAAAACGACCCCTGGCGGGCGATGCGGCGGGGGATTGTAGCGTCGACGCGAGGCATGCGCGACCGCGTCATGGTTGGTACGATGCCGGGGCTTGTGCAAAGCTTGGCGCGCAGCGATGATCCGGCCCGTTCCCCGGGCGGTCCATTCGAGCCCGAGGCGATCCCGATCAGGCTCAGATGTTTTGTTTCGGTCTCTGACAGACCAGACCTCACAAGGAGATTCCGATGTCCCGGCACTTTGCCATTCTGGGGTTGGGCTATTTCGGCAGTACCGTCGCGCGTGAATTGAAACGCCACCAGAATCAGGTGCTGGGAGTCGATGCCGACGAGACCCGTGTCGACGCGCTGTCGGACATTCTCGACCATGCGGTGATTGCCGACCTCACCGACGAGAAGGCGCTGGGCGAGCTGTCGCTGGATGCCTATGACGTAGTGGTGATCGATGTCGACGACAACGTCGAGGCCAGCGTCACCTGCACGCTCCACGTCAAGGAGCTGGGCGCCAAGGAGATCTGGGCCAAGGCGCACTCCGACTCTCACTACAAGCTGCTCAAGCGCCTCGGCGCCGATCGCGTGGTCTATCCGGAATACGATGTCGGCGTGCGCGTGGCAGAAAGCCTCAACTATCACGCCATGGTCGATTTCATCCGGCTCGGTGAACGCCAGTTCATCGTCGAGATCGAAACCACCGAACGCCTGATCGAGAACTGCGCCAGCGTCGCCAATCTGTCGATCGATCGTGATGCGCTGTTCCTGGTCGCCATCAAACGCGGCGAGGAAGTCCTGCGCAATCCCGATGATGACACCCCGCTACGAGTCGGCGACAGTCTGATCCTGATGGGCGACCTGCAGGCGCTGCGCGAAATCGGCAAACAGATATGAATCTCCCGATAGCTTTTGCCTCCGAGCCGGATTCGGGGACGCACCCGTGAGACGCTGGCAACGCCTGAAACAGCCGTTCCGTCGCGCGCCCCATGGCGGCGTCATTCGATTATCGCCGCCGGAAGTGCTGCTGCTCGGCTTTGCCCTGCTCTGCGCCATCGGTGCCCTGTTGCTGTGGCTCCCCGGCAGCGGAACGCGACCGCTGGCCTGGCACGAGGCGCTGTTCACCGCGACCTCCGCGGTTACCGTCACCGGACTCAGCGTCGTCGATGTCGGCCAGGATCTGACCTTCGCCGGCCAGCTGGTGGTACTGGCCTTGATCCAGGTCGGCGGCCTGGGCTTCATGACCTTTGCCGCGCTCACCGTGCTGCTGATGGGAACGCGCTTGCCGCTGAGCCAGCAGAACCTGGTTCGCGAGGCGCTGGGCGAGATCGCCTTCAGCGATATCCGTGATCTGGTCAAGCTGGTGATCGCCTTCGCCTTTATCACCGAGGGCGTGGGCACGCTGCTGCTGGCGTGGCACTGGGTACCGGAGTACGGCCTGAAAATGGGGTTGTGGCACAGCCTTTTTCATGCGGTTTCCGCCTTCAACAATGCCGGATTCTCGACCTTTTCCGATAGTCTGATTCAGGAAGTCGGCGACCCGCTGGTCAACGGCGCGATTACTCTGATGTTCATCGTCGGCGGGCTCGGCTTCGTGGTGGTGAGCGACCTGTATCGCCACCGGCGCTGGTCGCGCCTAGCAATGCAGACCAAGGTCGTGCTGCTGGCCACATTCTGGCTCAACGTGGTCGCTACGGCGATTCTGCTCGGGCTCGAGTGGACGAACCCGGACACCCTGGGCGGTCTCGGCGATATCTTTGCCAAGGTGCAGGCCGCCTGGTTCCAGGCCGTCACGCCGCGTACGGCCGGGTTCAATACTCTAGAGATCGGCTCGCTGACCGACGCCTCGACGCTGCTGGTGATGCTGCTGATGTTCATTGGCGCGGGCTCCAGTTCCACCGCCAGCGGCATCAAGATCACCACTTTCGTGGTGCTGCTGCTGACGGCGCGGGCGTTCTACCGCAATACCGAGCACCCCACCGCCTTTGGCCGTTCGATCACCCAGGAGACCGTGATCAAGGCGATCACGGTCGCGCTCGCCGGGCTCCTGCTGGTCTTTCTGACGCTGTTCGGGCTCACCATCACCGACGGCGATCATTCGTTTCTCGATCTGGCGTTCGAAACCGTTTCCGCCTTCGGTACCGTCGGCCTGTCCCGCGGCATCACCAGCGATCTCTCGCTGCCCGGCCAGTTCCTGCTAGGGCTGACGATGTTGCTGGGTCGTGTCGGGCCACTCTCGGTGGGCTATTTTCTCGCCACCCGCCAGGCGCGAGGCGTGCGCTATGCCAAGGGCGAGATCCAGATCGGCTGACGATCTGTTGCGTTCGTTGTGGTGCTGGCGACGCGTTCACATCGGGCGCATCGCGAGCTGCCAGGCGACCAGCAGCATGATCGCCCCGACAACGATATCGACGATCTGCCACCAGCGGGGATCGCGCAGGCGTGGCGCCAGCCAGTGGGCCAGTCCGACCAGACCGAAGAACCACAGTAGCGAGGCCAGCGACGCGCCCACCACGAATCCTGTCGGGCTGGCCTGCTGGCCGCCGATGATGCCCAGCATCACCACCGTATCCAGGTAGACGTGAGGGTTGAGCAGCGTGACGCCCAGCGTGGCGGCCACGACCGCTCTCGCGCTCACGACGTTATTGCTCACGCCGCCCAAGCCGGCCTCGCCGCGGCTCTCCCCCCGCCATTCAAGAGATCGAGCGCGGCCGGCGCGTCTGAACGCCGCCCCAGCCTGCCACAGCAGCCACACCACCCCGCCCCAGAGAGCCAACTGCACGCCGACGGCGCTGGCTGTGATCAGCGGGCCGAGTCCGGCCACGCCGGCGGCGACCAGCAGCAGATCACAGACGGCACAGATCCCGGCCACCAGCCAGCCGTGTTCGCGTCGTAAACCCTGACGCAGCACGAAGGCGTTCTGCGCACCGATGGCGACGATCAGACTGGCACCGACCAGCAGACCGTGGAACAGAGAAATGCCCATGGAATCAACTCACAAGAAGAGGGACTCGCATCATCTCGCCAAATCGACTATTAATAAAAATGAACATGCTAATGAGGCATTAGAAAATTTGATGCTGGATTACAAGCTTCTGGAAGCCCTGGCGGCCATCGTCGATCAGGGCGGATTCGACCGCGGCGCACAGCAGTTAAATCTGACCCAGTCGGCGGTGTCGCAGCGCATCAAACTGTTGGAGGCCCGGCTAGGCCAGCCCGTCGTGGTGCGCGCGCCGCGCCTGCTGCCGACGCCACTGGGGCAACGGCTGCTGAATCACGCTCAGCAGGTCCGCCTGCTGGAGCACGATCTGCTCGACAAGATTCCCGCTCTGGGGTTGGGCACACAGCGACTCCGCCTGGCCATCAATGCCGATAGCCTGGCGACCTGGTGGGCGCCGACACTGGGGGATTTCTGCCACCGCCGCGGCGTGCTACTGGACCTGGTGGTCGACGATCAGGAAGTGGCACTGCGCCGCATGCGTGATGGCGAAGTCGCCGGCTGCATCTGTGCTACCGCGCGTCCAGTGCAGGGCGCACGCGCTCGTTCCCTGGGGATCATGCGCTACCGGGTAATGGCATGCCCCGCCTTCGCCAAGCGGCATTTCGTCGAGGGCACGACCCGCCAGGCCCTCGAACGCGCCCCCGCGATTCTCTACGGGCCGGATGATCTTCTACATCAGCGCTATCTCGATGCCCATGGCTTCAAGGAGCCCTTTCCCCATCATCTCTGCCCCTCTTCGGAGGGCGTACTGCACATGGCGCTCGCCGGTATCGGCTACGCCCTGATTCCGGAGTGTCAGGCTACCGACCATCTGCGGTCGGGTCGGCTCGTCGATCTCGACCCGCGACATCCGTTGGACGTGCCGCTGTACTGGCACTACTGGCGCCACGGCGGAGAACTGCTCGATGCATTGACGGCACACCTGATTACCGCCAGTGACGACTGGCTGAACGTTCCGGAAGAACTCGCCACGATCGACTGACGGTCAGCGCCTCAGCGAGTGGCTTTGCATGCCTTGATGAAAGAGAGTGACATATGCCAAGAACGCCCAAGACCTCGACATGGATCACCCTGGCCGGTCTGCTCACCCTGGCCACGCTAGCCGGCTGCGCCAGCGACAGCCAACCGCTTGATCGGACGGCGGGCAACAATACCGTGACCGGCCTGGGCGACGATCAGGACGAGGCGCTGGACAATGCCCGCGCGCACGCCCTGGCGCAGTGCCAGGCTCACCAGCGTGACGAATTCGATATCCTCGAACAGCGGATGACGGGGCCGAGCGACGGGCTGCCATCGACCACGGATACCCGCACCTCGCCCCAGGGCGCCACGGTCGACGAAGACACCGAGCTCCAGGCCGCCACCCAGGAAGGGGATGGCTACAAGGCCACCTGGACCATCCGCTGCCGCTGATGACGACCGGCTGTGACACCGTGACTAAACTCGGCGCAGGCCCTCGACGCTATCGATCTTGTCGTCCATGTGCTGCTCCCGGTCGGTACGGGTTCCCATCTTCATCGTGGTGGTAATGCGCGGGGCACCCATGGCGTGCACGCCTTCATGGCAAGCCTTGACGACCGCCATGACCTCGTCCCACGGCCCTTCGATATTGGTGCCGTAGGCGTGCATGCGATGGTGAAGCCCCGAATTCTCGATGAGCCGCTGACACTCGGCGACGTAGCGGGAGACCGAGACGCCCACGCCCAGCGGTACCACACATAAATCGACGATCACGTGCATTATCGAACTCCTCTGAGTCATCCCTGTTTCGGCGATTCTGCCGCAGTCCGGCACATCGCTGCCAAGCGGCTTCCAAGGCGAAGCCGTTACGGCTCGTCCATTCAGCCACGAGCCGTCTCCCGAGTCGATTTTTGAACGCAAGATCGACCATACGACGCTAAACTATCGCACTAATAGCGGCAGGCTTATTGACGAGAAAGCCGTTAGCACGCAATGTAAACAACGCTAACAAAGGGAACAGGGACCGTGGTGCACCACGTTTCCGCCGCCGTAGCTCGATTATTCTAGCCGTTACGAGCGAGTGAAGATGGCCGATATCACGCGTCAATGCGGTCCAAACCGCAAGTCATCAGACCACTCTTCGCCGTTGGAACGGCGCGTTACCAGAGTGCGGTCGGGGAACGCGCTGCGCCCCTCGCTAGGAACGACCATGACCAGTAACACGGCAATCGCCCCCGTTGCATTACCCGATACGCGCGCGCGTCACACCCTCGAGACATTGCTCGAAGGTTCCGGTGTCACTCTCAACGGCAATCAGCCCTGGGACATTCGCGTTCATCATCCGGACCTTTTCTCGCGAGTCATCCGCCAGGGTTCCATCGGTTTCGGTGAAGCCTACATGGACGGCTGGTGGGAGTGCGATCGTATCGACGAGATGATCCACCGGCTGCTTCGCCATGGCCTTGGCGGCGCCGCGCATACCACCAAGGAACGCGTCGTCTACAAGCTGCAGTCGAGCTTCATGAACCTGCAGAGCAAGGCTCGCGCCTACATCGTCGGCAAGGAGCACTACGACTTCGGTAACGACCTCTTCACCCGCATGCTCGACGAGACGATGTGCTACTCCTGCGGCTACTGGAAGGAAGCCCGGACCCTGCACGAGGCCCAGGTCGCCAAGCTCGACCTGGCCTGTCGCAAGCTCGGTCTCGAGCCCGGCATGAAGGTGCTCGACATCGGCTGCGGATGGGCCAGTTTCGCCGAGCATGCCGCCCGTCACTACGGGGTGGAAGTCACCGGGATCACCATCTCCGAAGAGCAGGCCAAGCTCGGGCGCGAACGCTGCGCAGGGCTGCCGGTGGAGATCCTTCTCGAGGATTATCGCGAGCTCAGCGGCGAGTTCGACCGCATCGTCTCGATCGGCATGTTCGAGCATGTCGGCCAGCGCAACTACGCCACCTACTTCGATACAGTCAAGCGCCTGTTAAAGCCGGGTGGCCTGTTCGTGCTGCACACGATCGGCTCCAACACCAACGATGTCAGCATCGATCCGTGGATCAACAAGTACATCTTTCCCAACGGCATTCTGCCATCGGTTCAGCAGATCGGTGACGCCAGCGAAGGCAAGCTGGTGATGGAAGACTGGCAGAATTTCGGCCCCGATTACGACACCACGCTGATGGCCTGGCAGGAGAATCTGCTCGCCCATTGGCACGAGATTGCCGACAACTACGGCGAGCGCATCAAGCGGATGTTCCTCTACTATCTCGGCTCCTGCGCGGGCGCCTTCCGGGCGCGCGACATCCAGCTGTGGCAGGTCGTCTACTCCAACGGCCGCGGCGGACGTTACGATTCACCACGTTGAGTTGTTGGCAGGCCAACCACCAGCAACATGCGAGGGCCCGCAACTGCGGGCCTTCGTTACCTTCTCTCTGGGTCGTCACGCAAGTGGCCAGGCCACCTGGCATCTAGAATCGTCTGCCCAGCCAGTACTCCTATCACGCCGTCTTCGAGATATTCCTGATCAAGTCCACGCGCCTTTTCCGCCCCCACCTGCCCACGTTTGCCGGTGGCCTGGCTCAAAGGATGACTGACTCCCGCGGCCATGGCATCGATCATCGGATCGTAAAGCGCGGAAAGCGCTAACTCCGGTATCGAGTGCTTCAAGCGTCGGTAGATGCGAAACCCTTCAGGATCCAGATCACCCCAGTACGAAGGCTGAGGGAGCGCGAGCAGGTCAGATAAACCTGGTGTCGATTGACCGTCCCCAATCAAACGAACGTCATCAGGGCGATCCAGCGCTTCCGCCAACGAGAGACCGTAGCCGAAGCTGCAGACTAGGGCGACACGTCGATCCAGCCCACACCGACATGCTTGGTCAAAGCTTTGCGGATTCTCGATCAGTAATAACGAATCAGGATTATCAGGCGACGAAATCAGCACGCGCACTACCGGACGAGCAAACCGGTTGGTGTCGATGCCGAATGCTCGCGCGAGAAGCGGGAAACTGCCTAGTAATTTGCTGCTCCCCAATAGATAACGCGCGCTAGCCTGGAAGGCCGTCAGCTCGTATATCTCCGGCGCATCGCTTGCCAGACGCCGCAATCCTTCGGAGAGACGGCGCTGCTCCTCCAATGACCAATCCCCGAGTGGGCCATCCAGAGCCCGATTCCATATTCGCCTTTGCTCCCCCGTCAACCATAAGGCCGGATCTGCAGCCTCCATGGCGTCCTGCAAGTCAGCAACATGAGCCTCTGTAAGGCAAACAAGAGGATTCAGCCCATTCAGTGGAGACAGTGCCGTCTCGCCGCCCCCTTGAGGCAAGCTAATAAAGCCGCAACGGTAGAGCTCAATGAGCGGCTGACGGCCTTCACGTAGCGAGCGGCAAACATTTTCCCTGAGCAGGCGTTTAGCGAGCGTATCAGCCTTGTTTCTGGGTGGCGTCTGTTCCAAGCGCGCTGTCTTTCGCCATGTGGACTCCAGATCCTCAAGTAGCGCCAACGCTACCGGATTCAGCATCTGCCGATCACGATTCATCGGCAGGTTCCTTTGCCCGGGTCACGTGAATCCCAAACAGGCTGGCTTCGCCGGCCCCACGCCCTGACTCTTCCGGCGACACGGCACGCCCCTCGCGAACGATGACGTGGCCGCCCTGCCCCTGCTGGCCACCGATCACGCTACCCACCAGATAGGTCGGGAAGATGCTCGGATCGTTTTCATAGTTGGGATTGTGAATCAGGCCGATCATCTGGAATCGGCCCCGCGTATTGCGCAACGACTCCAGCGAATCCTGAATCAGGCGGCGATGCGACAGCTTCGAGAACAGCCCGTCGAGAACGATGACGCTCTCGCGGCTGGCCCGGGCGCGGCGCTTGTGATGTCCCGGCAGTTCCCGCAGCTCGCGCTCGATGGCGAATTCGGACAGCTTCACCAGCCACATCAGAGAGATCGCCTCGCGCTGACCCTCGGACATGTCCTCGTTGAGGGAGAACAGGCGACCGTGCGGGCGAATCGCATCGTGCTTGAGACGAATACTGACGTCGCGGAACAGCCCGCGGTAGATCCGGCGGCGAATCTGCCGGGTCAGATCGTCGTCGCGTCCGCTTTTCGCCTGCCCATTGTCGCCGGCCTGCTCGAGCCGACGGCGCTGTACCGCCAGATGCGCGTCGATGTCCGCCAGCAGCTGCTGGATCAGCTCCCGGACCGAATCGTCGGCGATCAGGTCGGCCTTGACTTCGAAATAGGCGCCACCGCCACTCGAGCGCCGCGCGACTCGACGCAGAATCTCCAGGTTGCCGGCCGCATCGATGATGATCGAACTGAGTCGCTCGACCAGGGTGTCTTCGATCTGGACCCGCGATGCCTGCAGCCGGGCGACCCGCTGGCGGTGATCGTCGAGCTGGACGTCGAGCTGACGGTGCAGCCCGCGCAACGACTCCAGGGCCTCCACGCTGACGCCTTCCAGCGTGCCCAGTCGCGCGCGCTCCGTCTCGTTGAATAGCCGGCTGGCGCTGGCCGACTCCAGCGACATCGCCAACGCCTTCTCACGCGCGGTCACATCCCGCGCCTGGCGTTCGCGATTGCGCGAGCGCTCGCCGAGATTGAGGCTGCCCAGCCCCTCGAGCAGGGTCTGCTGGCAGGTCTCGAAGGCGTCCAGCTCGAAGACCGCGACATCGTTGTCTTTGCCGCCGCCCTCTTTGTCGCCCTCTTTGGCGTCCGCCGCCGCGTGCTCCAACGGCGCAGCCAGCCAGCGCCGCCATTCCGCCAGTGCGGCGTCGAGACGAGGGGCATCGTCGCCATCCGCCGGCCAGCCGGCCTGACCGTCGGCCCTGGCCCGTTCGTACCAGCCCTCGGGGAGTTGCCGCAGCACCTCGAGCCAGGCGACGGCGAACTGATCTACTACGTTGAGTGCCTGCTGGTGGCGGGCAAGTCGGCTTTCCAGTTCGCTCTGCTCGCGACCGTTGCTCTTGCGCCGCTCGCGCGTCTCCTTCAGCGTCTGTTTCAGGCGACCGATATCGCGCTCCAGCGTGCGATTGCCGCCCTGATCGTCACGTACCTGCAGGAAGCTGCGGATTCGCGCGAAATCGAAATCGGCGCGCCGACTGGCGTGGGCCAGCGCCGAACTCAGTGCCGCTTCGCGGGTCTCGGCGTCGTGCATGAATGCCGGGCCGTCCTCGGCGACGAACGCCGCCAACCGCCGCAGACGCTCACGCTCGCCATCGCCGAACAGCTGGCTCAACTGCTCGCGACACGTTTCACGACGCGTCTCCACCTCTTCGGTCTGGAGGGTCAGTTCGGCGAAGCGCTCGTCATGTTCGGCCAGCTCTTCGCTCAGCGTCTCCAGACCGGCGTCGATCTCACCGAGGCGCTCGATACCGCCGGCACCGGCGAAGCGTTCCGCGCGCAGCCACAGCTCGCCGTGATTTTCCAGCTCACGCGCGGCCTGCTCGCGCTGCGGACTTAGCGTCTCGATGCGTTCCGCGGCATGCTCGCTGGCCTGGGCGGCAGCTTCGAGAGCGGGCTCACCGCCCTCCTCCAGGAATCGCTGAAAGTCGTCGATCGACTTCATCGCGGCGTCACCGAGCCGCGGGGTCAATGCCTCGAGTTCGGTGTCCAGACGCTCGCGCTGCTCTTCCAGCGCCGCCAGGCGCACTTCGGCCTCCTGTTGCAGGGCCTCTTCGGCCTGCAGCGCCAGTCGGAAGCGTTCCCCGTGCGGGTCGAGCCGCTGGATCTCTTCTTCCAGCGCCAGCTGGCGTTCACGGTCCACCGACAACCGCTGCTGGGTCTCGTCCCGCAGCGCGGCGAGATAGGCCGGGTCCAGTGCCGCCTTGACCGCCAGCGTCTCGACCCCCTGGACGGCGCCCAACGGCAGCTCCCCGCGCGCCAGCGTCGCCTGTAGACGCTGGGCTTCGAGCACCGGCACACCGCAGCCGGCGTCGATCAGGCACTGCGACGCTTCCCGTGCCTGTGCCTCGCCTTCGACCACCGGCGCGAACAGCTGGCCCGCGGCCTGGGCCAGCCAGTCGCGGCGCCGAGTATCCTCCGCCTCGAGCCCGGCCAGCACCTCGTGTAGCGGCCGAAATTCGATCTCGCGGGTTTCCAGCCACTGGCGAGCTTCGGTCTCCGAGGCCAGACGAGCCAGCGGATCGCCACTCAGGCTCTCGAGATAGCGTTCCCGGGCCTCGATCGCCCCGGTCAGCGTTTCCCGTTCGCGCAACAGTCGCGGATAGCGCGCCTTGGCATCCTTGAGCCAGGCTGTGGGAGGCTGGTCGCTGGTCGTCCGGAACTCGCTCAGCGCTCGCTCCAGCGTCTCGAACTGCTGCACCTGCTGATCGAGCTGATGGCGTCGGTCCTGACCTTCGCGCGCTTCGCGATAGAGCGTGTCACGCAGATGCACCGGCGACGCGTCGCCGTGCCAGTGCCGGTAGCGTTCGGCGGCGTCTTTCAGCGGTTCCAGCCGCGCCAGCCGCGCCTTGGCATCGCTCTGGGCACGATTCGCGTCGGCCAGCGCCTGCTCGCATTCGGCCAGGACACTCTTGCGCTCGCTCCAGAAACCGACCGGTGACTGCTCGGGCCACTGCTCGGCGAACGCCTGCCACGCATCGCGTCCCGCCGCCAGCGGCGCCATCTCACCCTCCAGACGATGGCGCTGTTCACGGCGTGCCTGCAGGGCCTCTCGCGTCGATTCGCGCTGCGCGTCCAGCGCGCTGCGCTGGGCGTTCCACTCCTCGAGCTGCGCTTCGAGGACCTCCTGCTGCTCATGCTTGGAGGCCAGCAGGACGTCGGGCGAGGTATCGGGATGCTCGGCGATGAAGTCCTGGTACCACTGCGCGGGCTGCTTGAATTCGCCCATGCGGCCGAGATGATCGGCATGCGCCTTGCGGGCCTCGGTCAGCGCCGTCTGAGCGGCGTCTCGTGTGGCCTCGGGCGATTCCAGCTCGATCTCGGTGAAGAGGCCTTCGGCCAGCGCCTGGGTATAGACACTCTGGTTATCGATGAAATCGCGCTGGCGCGACTCCAGCTGTTCGCGCTCCTGCTCCAGACGCTCGACCTCTTCGTCGAGCTGTTCGGCGTCCAGCCGCAACGAGCGGCGATATTCGCGATCGGCGATCACCTCTTCGCGGAAGCGATTGCCATCCAGCCCCTCGAACACTTCGGCGGCGTCGTCGAGTACGCCGAGGGCGCGATAGCGCGCGGCGTCGTCGCTGAAGGCGTGGCTGTCCGCCAGCCAGGCCCGCGCTTGATCGAACGACACATGACCGATATCTCGCGCCGTGAGCCAGGTCGCTTCGGGAAGGTGAACCAGCCGACGGTACGTATCGACGCGGGCACCCCGCTCGGAGAGTGCCTGACGCACGTTGCGCTCGGCCTGACGCGAGAGTTTCGCCAGCAGCCAGGTCGAGACCCGGGGCCGCTCGGTATCGCCGGTCGCCCAGGCGAAGCCGGCGATGCTGTCGGCGATCTCGCGGCTCAGCTCGTCACGCGCCTGGCTGTCGGCAAAACCCGGCAGCCCCGCCAACGGCGCAAGCGCCTGGCCGCCGAGCAGACGCTCGGCGTCGAGCAGCGCCGCGTCCAGTCCGCTGAGCTGGCGGCGGGCCTCGAGCAGCCCTTCGCCCTCGTCGTTGAGCGTTGCCAGTCGTTCGACCTTTTCGTCGGCACGGCGCTGATCGCTCTCGGCTTCCGCCAGCCGATGGCGCAGCTCGGTGATCCGGGTGCCGGAGTTGAGAATGACGTCCTCGATCAACTCCTCTTCCTCGTCGGTCTCGCCACGCGTCGCCCCGGACAGCACCTGCGGGGCCAGCACTTCGTAGAAGAATGCCTGGTCGGCCTTTTCGCCGGCCCGCGGCTTGATCGCGTTGAAGATCTGGCTCTTGTCGGCGCCGCCTTCTTTCTGGAACGCTGCCAGCTGCGCCAGCTCGCGCCGGGAGATATGCACGCCGACCGCTTCCAGCCACTCTTCGCGGTTGTGGGCGCGGGTTACGCTCTGTGACCGCATCGCGCTCTGGAAATCGGCGTTGGCGTAGAGCGCCAGCTTGCCGTCGCGGGTGATGTGATGCACCGGCACGTCGGAGAGCTTGCCCGGGTAGTGGTAGAACACCAGACCGCTGCCATCGCTGTAGCCGTACATGCCGAAGACGAAGGTTTCGCCGGCGACTTCCTCGCCGGCCGCCGCCAGCATGTCATCCTGCTGGCTGCTGTCCTGCGCGCGGAACTCGACCCGTAAATGGGTCCAGCTGCGTCCTTCACCGTTGACCTTGGAGGGCGAGCATTTGCGCCGGGTCCGCGTCAGCAGCTGGCGATCCCGGGACAGCATGCCGATCAGCGCTTCGGCCATGGTGGTCTTGCCGAAGCCGTTTTCCATGCTGATCGCGCTCGACTGCCCCCGCAGGTCGAGCAGCAGATGACGCATCTTGGCTTCCCAGGGGGACGCGATATCGCCGTGCTTGTTGAGCAGATTGGCGATTTCGATACGGTTGATCACGCTCACCGGCGTTCCTCCTCGGCATTCTCGTCCGTCGATTCGCTAGTGTTCTCTTCCGACGGCGAGTCAAACATGTCGGCGGCGTGGCTGGCGTTCTCATTTTCGCTTTCGGGCTCGTCCGTCGAAGCTTCCTCCGCGGCTATTTCGTCCACTGACACTTCGTCCGCGGCCGATACCTCTTCCAAATCCGGGTCGACGTTGTCGAGGGAGGTGAGCTCGATCAGATGCGTCAGATGGTGGACGCCGATCTGCTCGGCCTCGAGCGCGCCCAGCAGCGTCTGCTGCCAGACATCCTCGTCGGCCGCCTCCCGTACCGTCTCGAGATGGCCGGCGCGGCTCAGCAGATCGATGAACGCCTTGACCCGGCGCGGGATGTCCTCGCCGCGCTCGTCGAGCAGCACTCGGCTGTTCGCGGGGGCACGCTCGCCGAGCCCGCGCAACGTCTCCAGCTGCTCGCGAACCAGTTCGACCAGTTCTCGGGTCACGAAGGTCGCTTCCTGGTAGCGGCTGACATCGGACAGCGCTCGATTCAGGCGGGTATAGATCAGCGTGTGCAGCAGCAGCCACAGCTGCAGATACCACAATGCCAGCTCGGCACGGCTCTCCTGACGCAACTTGAGCGCTTCGAACACCGGCTCCCGGGTGTAGAGCGGTGGCTGTTCCATCTCCGGGTCCGGCAACAGCGCGAACAGGCGTGAACCCGGCGCGATACCGGGATAGTCACCGGATTCGAACGCCTTGAGACGCAGCCCTTGGCCGGCGAGAAAATCCCGCAGCGCCTCGCGCTCGTTTTCCTGGGCGTCGTCGATCAAGGCACAGACGTCACGCTCCGAAAGCTGACCTTCGCGTGCGGCACGGCGCTTGCGCCCCCCGCTGGGAACGCGCTCCGCGGTGCGATAACGCAACAGGTAGGCAACGACTTCGCCCATTTCCATCATATTCATAAATCAAACTTCCTGTTGTTCGGGAGCGGTCTCGCGTAGACGTAGCGACGGCGTGACCGCGCCTTCGATACGGCGGCCATCCGGCAAGTCGATGGTGAAGGGAGTGTCGTCGATCCCGACGCTCAGATGGTCGTCGAGCAGTTGGGTGTCGACGAAGGTATTGAGCAGCTGCGGCAGGCAGTCCAGGATTTCGGCGTCTTCCGACTCCGATCCGGTCTCGAAGTGATGCCACCCCTCACCGAGCGCTTCCGGCAGCGACAGCGGCGCCTGACGCAGACGCCGACGCAACGCCGGCCCCTGAACCTTGAGGTAGCGCGCCAGCAGCGGATCGGCGCCGGGCCGGTCGCGCGCTTCGTCGAAGACCAGCGCCGCCCCGCTACGCTCGGCGCGGCGCGTCTCGACCAGCGGCAGCAGCGTTTCGACGCGGGGCATCACGACCTCGGTCCCCAACGGCATCATCCGTGCGATCACCGCATCCTGCAGCCGTCTGGGCGGCGGGGACAACAGCAGCTGGTGGGCCAGACCGGAAAAATCGATCACGCCCATCGACTGAATCCGCCCCTCGGCGATATCCGCGAGCAGCTCCGACAGTCGCCGCGAGAGGTTCTCGATCGCGTTCAATACCCGACCGATGGCCCCGGACAGCATGCGCAGATCCCACTCCTCGTCCTGCTGCTCGGCCCAGCCGTCGAACTGGGCGATCAGCGCGGGTGTCGAGAGCTGCGAACGCGCGCTCAGCAGCGTGCTCTGAATGGTACTCAGCGCGTTGTGGTAGTGACGCTCGTTGTCCAGCAGTGCGGCGAGCTTGCCCTCGTGGGTCGGATTCTCGCGCACCCGCCGCAGTTCCTGGGTCAGCGCGCGAATCGCCATCAGGATCTGCTGAGTAATATCCGGCACCCGCGCGTAGTCGCCCCGCGAGAGCGCCGCGACGACCTTGGCGGCGTCGTACTCGGAATAGAGCAGGTCTTCGACCTGGCTCGCCAGGGTGACGGTCTGCCGGCCGCTGGGCGTCAGTCTGACCTGACCGGTCTGGCCCTGCTTCTCGATCAGCGCGGTGCGCTTGGTACTGCGTTTGCTGCGCTCTCCGCGCAAGGCTGCGCCGTCCTCGAGATCGACCTCGACACCGGCATCTGAGGCCGCCTTGGCGTCGCCCTTGGCATCCTTGTCGACCCGAGGCGCCTGCCACTGGCGAAAATGAATTTCGCTGGGCGTGGCCAGTAGATTGATCACGAAGCTCAGGTCGTCGGCGGGCAGATCAGGATAATCTTCGCGCAGATGCGCCAGGCAGCGGCGCTGGGTGACAAAGGCGCTGTTGGTGGCGAAATCGACTTCGAGCAGATAGTCCAGCAGCAGGCAGCCCAGATCGAGCCAGTAGCCGTCACGCAGGCCACGGCGCTGTTCCTGAGTCACCTGAACGAAGGGCGAGCCCGGTTCGTGGGCGCTGTCATGTAGATCCAGCAGCCGCGTCGTCGCGACCAGCAGCTTGTTCCAGGCGGTCATGTCGACTCCAGACGGGGAACAACGAATACAGGAAAGGCGGACGATCGCCCGGCGGTCTGCATGACGCAACCCGGCTTGCCGATACGCCGCTTTCCAAAGCGTCGCATTATGCCAAGGTTACCGGCCCGGGTCATTTTGGCTGCCGATCATTTTGGCTGCCGATCATTTTGTGAGGGGGTATTTTGATTGGAGGTCGAGAAACAGAAATGCCCCGTCGGTATTACCGAACGGGGCATGGGTCATGGCGTGCGTGGTTGTCACCCTGACGCGGCTAGCGACGTGGATCAGTCAACCTTGGACTTTGCCGCCTGCATCCGGCGACGCAGGATCGGGCCTACGATGACCGGCAGCAGCAGGCCGATGATCGCCACCGCCCACAGGCCGATGGAGAGACCGCTGCTCCACAGGACCGACCAGTCGCCATCGGAGATCTGCATCGCGTGGCGCAGGTTTTTCTCCATCTCTGGCCCCAGCAGCAGGCCGAGAATGACCGGCACCAGCGGAATCTCCAGCTTGCGCAGAATGTAGCCACCGACGCCGAAGGCGATCATGAAGTAGAGATCGAAGGTCGAGTGGCTGATCGAGTAGATGCCCACGAACGCGACCATGGTCACGATCGGCAGCAGATACATCGGCGGCACCGACAGGATCTTCACGAACACCCCGACCAGCGGAATGTTGAGCAGCAGCAGCATGAAGTTACCCACCAGCAGTGCGGCGATCACGCCCCACACCAGTTCGGCGTTCTGGGTGAACATCAGCGGCCCGGGGGTGATGTTGAGCGAGACCAGCATCGCCAGCAGTACCGCCGTGGTGCCGCTGCCTGGTACACCGAGGGTCAGCATGGGCACCAGCGCACCGCTGGAAGCGCCGTTGTTGCCGGACTCCGGCGCCGCCACGCCACGCGGATCGCCCTCGCCGAAGTAGCCTTTCTTGCCGACGATCTTCTTTTCCAGCGTGTAGGTGATGAAACTGCCCAGTGACGCGCCCGCGCCCGGCAATACGCCGGCGATGAAGCCCACCAGCCCGCCGCGGATCGTGGTCGGCAGGATCGACACGATCTCGCGCCACTTGAGCTTGAGCGGGTTGACCTTGATCATCTCGCGGCCGGCACCGGCCTTCTCTTCGATGAAGAACAGCAGTTCCGAGACCGCGAACAGACCGACGATGGCGATGATGAAATCGACACCCTCGTAGAGTTCCAGCACGTTGAAGGTATAACGCTGCGTACCGGTGGAGAGATCGATGCCCACGGTAGCGATGATCAGACCGATCGCCGCGGCCATCAGCGTCTTCATCGGATTCTTGCCGGTAATGCCACCCAGCGTGGCAAACGCCAGCACGAACAGTGCGAAGTACTCGGCCGGGCCGAACGTCAGCGCGAAGCGGGCCAGCAACGGCGCCAGCAGGATCAGGCCGATGGTCGCGATCAGACTCCCCATGAACGAGGCAATTGCCGAGATCGCCAGCGCTTCGGCAGCCTTGCCCTTGCGGGCCATCGGATAACCGTCGAGACAGGTCATCATTGCCGGCTCGTCGCCGGGAATGTTCAACAGAATCGACGAGATTCGCCCGCCGTACATCGCCCCGGCGTAGACCGCCGTCAGCATGATCAGCGCGGTTTCCGGCTTGAGGCCCAGCGTGAACGCCAGCGGAATCAGGATAGCCACGCCGTTGGCGGGGCCGAGACCCGGCAGCGCGCCGATCAACGTACCGATGAAACAGCCCATCAGGGCAAACATCAGATTCTCGGGCTGCAGCGCCACGCCGAAGCCGAGCGAAAGATAGTGCAACGTCTCCATCAGTTGATCTCCAGCAGGCCGAGCGGCAGCGGCAATTCCAACCCATAGGTGAACAGCACGAATACCACCGCGCCGCTAATCAGCCCCGTGAGATACGCTTTCTTCGGACGCGCGCCCATGCGCCAGCACAGCGTACCGACGGCCAGCATGGTCGAAATGATGAAGCCGAGCGGCTCCAGCAGCAGTGCGTAGGCGATCAGCACCACGACGGCGATACCCAACTCCAGAAAGGTCGTGGCGACCGGCCAGGGGTTGTCCGCGTCAGGTTTGACGATCATGTAGAGACTGCAGACAGCCAGAATGACGGCCAACAGCTTGGGGAAGGTCTCCGGCCCAACGGCTTCCGATCCCCCGAAGGGGACCGGAAACTGGGTGGCGCCGTAGTAGTAGGCTACGGCGATCACCAGCATGACCAGGCCGAAGACACGGTCATTGAACTTGCTCATTGAATCAGCCCGATTTCCTTGGACAGCGACTGGATGTCTTGGATCTGCTGCTTGACGAAGGCCTCGAATTCACTGGAATCCGGGTGGAACGGCATCAGGCCATTGCTCTTCATCACCTTTTTCCACTGGTCGCTGGCGTAGAGCTTGTCGACGGCATCGACCCAGTACTTCTTGGCATCGTCGTCGACATCGGCCGGTATGTAGAAACCGCGCCAGTTGGGGCCGACCGCGTCGATGCCCTGCTCCTTGGCGGTGGGAATGTCGGACAGATCGCCGGGCAGACGCTCATCGGACAATACCGCCAGCACGCGCAGGTCGCCGGACTTGAGGAAACCCTGGGTTTCGGTGATATCGCCGGTGAAGGCATCGACGTGACCGCCGATTACCTGCGTCATCGCTTCGCCGCCGTTGTTGTAGGAGAGGTACGGAATCCGCGGCAGGTTCTCGACGCCGGCCGCCTTGGCCGCGATCAGCACCTTGAGATGGTCCCAGCCGCCGTTGGCGCTACCGCCGGCGAACTTGACGGCACGCGGGTCTTTCTTCATCGCGTCCATCAGTTCGTTGAGATTGTGGTAAGGCGAATCCTTGGACACCGCGATCACGCCGTAATCCGCACCCACCGCGCCGATCCAGTTGACCATGTCGGCATTCATGCCCGGAAACTGGTTCTGCGCCAGCCGCGTGGTGGTCGCCGTGGACGCTGCCACCAGCAGTTGATCGTCGCCCTTGCGCTTGCTCACGGTGTGCGCGAACGCCACGCCGCCACCGGCGCCGGCCATATTGATGGTCTGCACGCTGGCCGGTACCAGCTCCAGCTCCTCGAGGACGTTGCCCACGCTACGACAGGTGAAATCCCAGCCGCCGCCCGGATCGGACGGAGCGATACATTCGACCTTGCCGGATGGCTCGAACGCCATGGCACTGCTGGCGGTCAGGGCCAAGGCCGCAGCGGCCACCCACTTGATTGTTCTGGCTGCAAACATGGTTGATTTTCCTCGCTGATGGAGCGGAGTTGGTCATCATACTGACGCCTACCTTACAGTTTCGTAAGGTAGAACTTTGTTCCCATGGGCGGAAATTAGGGTGAAGCCTGTTGACGGTCAACGGCGCGAGCCAAAAAGCCGACTAAAGTTCAATGCCGTGGCGAACGATACGTTTACCATCGCGTCGTCAGGCACGATAAGCGAAACTAGCGCCGACACGAGGCCGAATGAAAGACGCGTCGCTGAATGAAAGACGCACCGCCGCATGAAAGACGCATCACTGAATGGAACGACGCCGATATGGATGGCGAAGAGAAAAACCGGCAGGCGAAACGCGAGACCGTTGATATGAACGCCTTAAAAACCGCTATCGCCCACCGGCAGGAGTGTCGTCATGGCCGCTAAGCTACTGTTGATAGAGGACGATGCTCTACTCGCCAGTACCCTGACGGAGACGTTGACGGTCGACGACCAGCGCGTCGATACGATCGGCGACGGTGGTGCCGCGCTGGCCCGACTGTCGCTCGATCACGATTACGATTTGATTCTGCTCGATCTCAATCTACCGACCCGCAGCGGTCTCGAGGTGCTGGCAGCACTGCGTTCGCAGGATCGTCAGACCCCGGTGCTGATCCTGACCGCGAGGGCGGCGATCGAGGATCGCGTCAGAGGGCTGGACCTCGGCGCGGACGACTATCTCGCCAAGCCGTTTGCTCTCGACGAGCTGGAAGCGCGCGTTCGGGCCCTGCTGCGTCGGCGCCAGAGTGGCGAGAGTGGACCGCTGACGGTGGGCGCCTTGCGCTTCGATCGACAACGTCAGCATTTCACCCTGGATGGCGTCGTGCTGTCGCTACCGCCACGAGAGTATCGCCTGCTGGCGTGCCTGATCCGCTTCGCCGGCGAACCGGTCGACAAGGCACGCCTGCTGGAGGACGCCTTCGCCGGCGAAAGCGTCGGCGACAATGCCATCGAAGTCTACGTTCACCGCCTGCGTCGGCGACTCGCCGATACCGATGTCGGCCTGCGTACGGTTCGCGGTATCGGCTATCTGCTGGAGGCGCAGTGATCCTGTCGCGACGCTGGCGGTTGTCTCACCTGAGTCTTTACCGCCGCCTGATGATCTGGTTGCTCTGTCCGCTGGCGCTGCTGGTGGCGATCATGCTGTTGCAGGCCTGGCTGGCCTCCCGCGAGGCGGCCGATCGCGCCTTCGACCGGCTGCTCGACGCCGCTTCGCTCTCCATCGCCGAACAGGTCCGCTGGCAGCAGAGCCGGCTGTGGATGGATCTGCCGCCGTCGGCTCTGGAGATGCTCTCTACCGACGCCGAGGAACGCGTGTTCTACGCGCTCTACGACGCTCAGGGCCACTTCGTGACCGGCAACCGCTCGCTGCCTTCGCTGCCCGCGGTGGCGAACGACCAGATGAGCTACGGGAACGTTACCTCCCGCGGCATGTCTCTGCGGCTCGGCGTGCGCCGGTCGCGTCTCGAAGGATGGGATCGCAGCGATCGCTTCGAGGTCAGAGTGGCGCAGACTCGTGAAGGCCGTTGGGCGCTGGCCAACCAGCTGTTCATGGCAAGCTTCGTCAATATCGTCATCATCGCCGGACTGGCCATGGTCGTCGTGCTGCTGTCGGCGCGCTTCGCGCTGGAGCCGCTGACTCGCCTGCGCCGTGCGATCCGCGAGCGCAACCCGCGCACGCTGGCGCCGCTAGAGCTGGCACTACCACGCGAACTGGCCGAATTGCGCCAGGCCCTGAACGAACTGCTGGCGCGCATGCGCCGTGTTCGCGCCAACCAGGAGCGCTTCATCGGCGATGCTTCCCACCAGTTGAGGACACCGCTGGCGGGCCTGTCCGCCCGGGCCGAGCTCGCCCTGCGCCAGACCGATCCGGCCGTCTGGCGCGAGGGGCTGACGACCATGCACGGCACCGCTACCAAGACCGCCCGGCTGGCCGGACAACTGCTGTCGCTGACCCGGCTCAACAACCCCGAAGCCACACCGGCCAGGCATCCTGTCGACCTTGCGGCACTCGCCCAGCGCTGCGTGCGGGAGGCGTTTTCGCGTCACCACCGTCGCGGCGTCGATCTCGGCGTGGAGATTCCCGACCGCCCGGTTATGGTCTCGGCCACCGAGTGGCAGCTGGAAGAGGCGCTGAACAACCTAATCGAGAACGCCGCGCTCTACGGCGCCGGCCGGATCACCGTCCAGGTCAGCGACGCTCCGGCACAACTGACGGTGGTGGACGATGGTCCCGGCATTCCCGAGTCCCAACGGCTGCTGGTGCTGCGTCCCTTCCATCGCGGCCAGGAGACCGGCGACGGTAGCGGGCTGGGGCTGGCCATCGTCGACAGCATCGCCCGCGCCCACGACATCCGCTTGAACCTGCAACCCGCCACTCCCGATCATCCCGAGCGCCCCGGCCTATGTATCGCCCTGACCTTTCCCGCCGACACCCGATGACGACAGCGACGCGAATCCGGCGCGGCGTCGGCGGCCTGATACGTGTCGCTGTCTCCTGGGTCCGCATAACCGTCGGCCTGGCAACGCTCGCCCTGGTGACGACAGCCCAGGCCAGAACGCTGCACGTCGCGGCAGAGACCGCTTCGTCACAGCCGCTGACTATCTACGGCGTACTCGATCCGCCCCAAGTGCGTCCCCTGCTGGCAGACTTCCATCAACGGAATCCGGATATCGAGATCGAGTACCACAATCTGGAAACGCTGGCGCTGCACGCCCGGGTACTGCAGGAGCGCAATGCGCCCCGCGCCGATGTCCTGATGTCACCGGCCATGCCGTGGCAGTACGAACTCGCCAACGAAGGCCTTTCCGAACCGCTGGACTCCCCCGCTGCTGCCGCCTGGCCAAGCTGGGCGCGCTGGCGCCAGGAACTGTTCGGATTCACGTTCGAACCCATCGTCATGGTCTACCGCCGCGACCTGGCCCAGCGCATGGCGCCACCCACGAGCCATGCCGAGCTGCTGAACCTGCTGCAGCAACACGCCGACGTTCTGAAGCACCGGGTGGCCACCTATGATCCACGCCGTAGCGGTGCCGGCTATACCTATGCCATCGAGGATGCCAGAATTTCCGCCCGCTACTGGGACCTGGTCGAGGCGCTGGGCCAAAGCCATAGCGCCCTGGAGACGACTACCGGCGCCATGCTCGAGGGGCTCAGTGATGGCCGCTACTGGATCGGCTACAACCTGATCGGCTCCTACGTGCAGGATTACGTCGCCACGCACCCTGAACTGGTCATGGTCGTGCCTCAGGACTATGCCCTGGTCCTGCAGCGTCTGGTGATGATGTCCCGAGAGGCGCCGCACCCCGCGGCGGCGCGGCGTTTCATCGACTACCTGCTGAGCGCACCGGCCCAGCGCCTCCTCGCCTCCCACACCACGCTGGGCGCCGTTCATCCGGGCATCGACGGTGCCGGCACCGCGGCCGATCTCAGGGCCCGGCTGGGTGATGCGATTCGCCCTGTCCAGATCGGCCCGGGTCTGCTGGCGACACTGGATACGCTCAAGCGCCAGACGCTGCTGGAGCAGTGGCAGCAGGCGTTCGACAATCACTCGACCTTTACCGACGGGCCGATGGAGCCTTCCGCTCCCTTCTCTCCCACTCCAGTGCCCACCGCTTCCTTGCCCGAAGCTTCCCAACCCTGAGCCATCCATGAAACGACTCGATCAACTGGTTACCGCTCACGCACGCTCCCGCACCCGCGCCCAGCGCCTGATTCGTCAGGGTCATGTCAGTATCAACGACGGAACGACGTGGCGCGTGGCCACCAGACCCGGCGAGAAGCTGCCGGAAACCACGGCGCTGCGCATCGAAGATGCACCCGAGGAGCGCTATGTCTCGCGGGCCGGGCTCAAGCTGGAATCGCTGCTGGAAACGCTGGGCCGCCGCTTCGACGGCCTCTGCGTCCTCGACATCGGTCAATCCACCGGCGGATTCAGCGACTGCGCCCTGCGCTACGGCGCCAGACAGGTCATCGGCATCGAGGTTGGGCACGCGCAACTCGACGCCACGCTGCGCGAGGATGACAGAGTCACCTGCCTGGAAGGCGTCAACGCCCGCCAGCTACCCACCGCGCAGCTGGAAGCCCTGGCGCCGGCGGGCATCGATGCGGTGGTGATGGATGTCTCGTTCATCTCGCAGACGCTGATCCTGCCCGAGATCGCGCGGCTACTGCGACCGGGCGCCGAGCTCTACTCACTGGTCAAGCCTCAGTTCGAGGTCGGCCCCGGCAAGGTCGATCCGCGGGGCATCGTGCGGGATGAGTGCCTCTACAAGGTCGTCGCCGGCGCGTTGCATCAAGCGTGTCAGGATCAGGGCCTGGACGTCGATCACTGGCAGGAGAGCCCGATCCGTGGCGGCGACGGCAATCGTGAGTTCCTGCTCCACGCCCGGCGACGCTGACTCACGCCAGTCCTCGCCGGTCGCCAGCGCCGCGATCAACGTCCGCCGTCTCCCCCGTCGCTACCGCCATCGTGGCCGGGACCGCCGACATCGCTGTCTCCCATGTGGCCGTCGTCGCCGCTGGGCATGCGACGGGAATGAGGCCGCCGGGCGTTCGAATCGGAAGCCGAGCCCAGCGTCGCGTCGTCTCCGCTGGCGCTCTGGACCTTGGCGACCTGACCATTGTCGCCATGCAGCCAGACATCCATCTGGTTGAACGCCACGCGAATGCCGTGCTCCTTGAACAGCCGATCCAGGCGGCGGTTGATCTCGTCGCTGGCGTAGAGCCGATCCAGCAGATCGTTGACGAAGATACGCAGCTCGAAATTGAACGCGGTCGGCCCGTAACTGATACAGAACACCTGCGGCTCGGGGTCGCGCAGCACCCGCCGGTTCTCGTCCGCCGCCTGACGCATCAGCCGATGCACCTCGTCGAGATCGGAGCCGTGCGAGACCCCGTAGGTCAGTACCACTCGGGTGACGTTGTCCGACAACGACCAGTTGATCAGCTGGTCGGTGACAAAGGTCTTGTTGGGAATGATGATCTCCTTGCGGTCGAAGTCGATCACCGTGGTGGCACGAATCCGGATTCGGCTGACGGAGCCATGGAGCTGGCCGAGAGTGATGGTGTCGCCGATCCGCATCGGGCGTTCGAACAGAATGATCAGGCCCGAGATGAAATTGGCGAAGATCTCCTGCAGACCGAACCCGAGCCCGACACCCAGGGCCGCGACCAGCCACTGCAGCTTGTCCCACGACACCCCCAGCGTACCCAGGGACATCACCACGCCCGTGCCGACGATGATGTAGGAGAGCAGAGACGAAATCGCGTAGGCGCTGCCCTGCTTGAGCGTCAGCCGCGACAGCACCATGACTTCCAGCAGCCCCGGCAGGTTGCGCGCCAGCATCATGGTCAACGCCACGGTGATCAGCGCAATGATGACATCCGCCACGGTGATCGGGTCCAGGGTCATGGCCTCGCCCTGGCCGCGCTCGATCTCCCACACGCTGACATGATCGAGATAGGTGAACACTTCCAGCAGGTCCGACCAGATCAGATAGAAGGCGCAGGTAAAGCCGATGAACAGGATCAGCTTCGACAGCCTCAACGACTGCTGATTGACCTGCTCCATATCCAGCGGCGGCTCTTCGACCACCTCGAGGCCGCCCTCGGCACCCTCCTGGATCTGCGCGCGTCGACGCGCCACCGCACGCCGATAGGCCAGCCGGCGCTGCGCCACGGCGAGCCCGCGAACGACCGTGGCCTCGACCAGAATCCATAGCCCGAAGATGTACAGCGAATTGATGAACCGTCCGATCAGACGCAGAGCCGCATATTCATAGCCCAGCGCGATCAGCCCGGCGAGCACCAACGGCACCAGCGCCAGCGCCAGACCCAGCAGCAGCCGAAACAGCTTGAGCCCGAAATAGGGCACATGCGCCAGAATCAATCGCACCAGGATCCAGCTCATCGCCAGCAGGCCCGCCAGCAGCGACAGCAGGAATAGCGGACGGCTGGATAGCTCGGCCTGGCTGCCGGGCGCGGTGCCGCTGATCAGGATGATCGGGATCAGCGAGATGCCCAGCCAGAACAGCAACCGCCGCAGCCGAGCCACATAGCCGACCGACCAATGGAAATGGCGCGTCGCGACACCGTCCGATACCAGCAATCGCCGCGCCCAGCCGAGCACGCCCCAAGCCAATGCAAGCAGCAGCATCGACTCGCCCACGCGCTCGGCGAAGTCGTCGCTGCCAAGTCGCAGCAGGCCGCCCGCCACAGCCAGCATTAACGGCCCATGCGCCGCCAGCAGGGCGTTGTAGAGAATCGCACGTGGCGTATGCATCTGGGTATCGCGCTTCAACCGGCCGATCTGCTCATGCAGGTTGAGCAGACGTACCTTGATCCGGCGCCTCACCAGCAGCAGCGTGGCCGTCAGCAACAGCACCGGGATGACCGCCAACGCACGCAAGTCCGGCACCTGCCAGAAGCTGGCCAACGCGTCTTTCCAGGCCCCCTGCTTGACCTGACTGGCCACAATGGCGGGCGCATCGCGCCACCAGCCGAAGGTCAGCGGTCGCGCACTGGCAACCCAGAACAGCTGCTCCTCGATCGCGCCGCGCAGTGACGTGGTAAGCCCCGCCAGCTGCTCCTGGTTGAGCTGCAGGTCGATCGCCACCGTCAGCAGACTGCCGTATTCGCGATCGAGCTGCTCCAGAACCTCGCTACGCGACTGGAACAACTTGGTCAGGGCATCGACCAGCGAAGGCGTCACCTCGATATCGGTGGCGGCCAGACTCTTCTCCGCCTGGGCCCGCGGGTGGCGGAGCGCGTCGCGCTGGTCGACCAGATCGAACTGGCTCAACCGCGTCTTGGCGATCTCCTCCTGCAGCCCGCCCAACTGGTCGACATCCGGCAGCGCGCGGCGCTGTTCGTCGAGAATTCGTGATAGCAACGGACTGCCGCGAATCGCCTCGATCTGCTCGTTGAGCGTGCGCTTGACCTGACGCACCCGATCGAGCTGCGAGCGGGTATCGATGGCCTGTCGAATCAGCTCGTTGGTGCGGTCGGTCACTTCGAGCAGACGGTTGCTGAGATCGCGGTTGGTGTTCTGGATATCGCGCAACACCGGATGCGCCTTGATCGCCGCGCTGCCCTCTTCGCCGATATCGGCCACCGCTTTCTCGGATTCGGCTCGACGCTGACGATCGAGCGCCTCCTGCAGCGCATTCAAACGGGCCTCTTCGATCGCCACCTGGCGCTGAAGCAGATCGCGGCGCTGGGTGTCCAGTTCGCGCAGCTGCGTATTGTTGGCCAGTTCCCGACGGTGGTATTCGGCCTGCAATTCCGCCAGTGCCAGCGCCAGCTGATAGCGAGCCTGGCCCGGGTCGAAGGTGGGGCTCTGGCTGACGTCGTCATCCGGCCTCTGGAGCTGGGTTCGGGCCTGTTCCGCATCGGCCATCGCCTGGGCAATGGCCGACTGCGCCCGTTCAGGCAGCGTTTCCGCGCTGATCAGCCGCGCATTCACCGACGCCAGCTGATTCTGCAGCGTTTCGAGCTGATCCAGGGAGTCGGAGGTCTTCTGGCCCAGCGCCTCCACTGAAAGCCGGTCCAGCGCATCGGCCTCGGGCGACTGGCTGTCGCTCAACCCGGCGAGCTGACGTTCGAGTTCGCGAATGCGCTGGGGAGCCTGCTGCGCCGAGCTTTCGAGCGTCTTCAGCTCCTTGCGCAGCGACTCCAGTGAATCCAGTGATTCCAGCGCGGCACGTAAATTCTCGAGGTCCGTGCGCTGCTGCTCGTCGAGCGTTTCGACCTTTTCGAGTTTCTGTTGCTCGGCTTCGAGCTTGGCCCGGGTCGGCAGGCTGTCCGTCTGTTGTGCCGAAGCGACAACGCTTGCCATCAGTATGCACATTACCAATGCCAAGAACATGATACGCTGAGCCGCTCTGCCGAGAACGGCGGAGACGACGTTGTCGCGGGTGCCGGTCGTCCCGGCGTCGCAGCGGGCGGGGGCCGAGGTCGATGCCATCAGGTCAATCGCCTCCGCGGATTCGAGCGGTTGCCGAAGAGATCCTGGTCGTCTGACAGTGTCATCTCCGGCCGGATAATCCGACATGCCCTCTCCTCATCAACTTCGTTCATGCGGCCACCATTGCCTTGACGCGGTGGGTTTTTCTGCCGAATCCGGAGTTTACCGCCAGCTCGTGCGGATTCCGAGACGTTCGTCGTCTCGTCATCCGAGTTTGACTTAAGGCGGTGACATGCTAGAAATCGACACTACTTGCCAGGAAGCCCGATTTTTCTCGCTCTGATCGCGCCTCCACCTATTGGATCATCTTGACAGGGACAGTCTTATGACGCCTTTTCGCTCGCTGCGCCATACCAGCCTTCTACTGCTGGGGATGCTGACCACGCCATTGGCGACCGCACAGGTATCGGAACCGGCTCCTGCCGTCGATCCGGTTCAACGAGCGAACGAGCAGGCAGACGTGCGCCGCGATCTCGAAGCGGAAACCGCGGAGAACCCGCTGGCGATCACCACCTATCGCCGCAACTACTTCCTGCCCTGGACCTACAACACCAACCCGGACAAATCGGATTTCCGTGAAATCACGTCCGAGGGTGATGTGGACAACTCGGAAATCAAGTTTCAGTTGAGCTTCAAGATCAAACTGCTCGATGACATGTTCGGAGAGAATGGCGATCTGTATTTCGCCTATACCCAACGCAGTTGGTGGCAGGCCTACAACTCAGAAGCGTCCGCGCCCTTCCGCGAGACCAACTACGAGCCCGAAGGCTTCGTAAGCTTCGATAACCGCTGGACGGTACTGGGCTGGACCAACACCATCAACCGGGTCGGCTTCGCGCATCAGTCCAACGGCCGTTCGGACCCGCTCTCGCGCAGCTGGAACCGGATCTATGCCGAGACGATCTTCCAGCGTGGCGACTGGGCCGTCAGTGTCGCTCCGCACTGGCGCATCCCCGAAAACGATGAAGAGGACGACAACCCCGACCTCGAGAACTACATCGGCTACGGTGACCTGACCGTGGTGCGCGCGTACGGCGATCAGGAAGTTTCGCTGATGGTTCGCGGCAATCCGGGCAAGTCGAACTACGGAGGCCAGCTCGACTATTCGTTCCCGCTGTTCGGCAAGGTCCGTGGTTATGTACAGTACTACAAGGGCTACGGCGAGAGTCTGATCGACTACGACCACGACGTGCAGCGTATTGGACTAGGCTTCAGCATCAACACCTTTTTAGCCGGGATTCCCGGCATGCGTTGATGGCAGCAGTCAGCATGACTATGCTAGTGAACGCCAATCGACTGTCAGAGGAAGACAACCATGACCATGCAATCCATCGGCGGCAACGGCCCCGAACGTGAACGCGAAGCTTCTACCGAGCAGCTCAAGGAAGATCTGCGCAATCTGTCGCACACGGTCGAGGAACTGATCCACGCCACCGCGGATGACTCTCGCGGTAATATCGCTGAACTGCGCGAACGCGCTCAGCAGCGCCTGCAGGATACTCGCGAGCGTCTGGAAGCCCGTGGCGAGAAAATCTACGCCAATGCTCGAGAGCAGATGGATGCCACCGATCGCTATGTTCACGACAATCCGTGGACCAGCATCGGAATCGGCGCAGCCACCGGCGTAGTGCTGGGGCTGCTGCTGGGGCGCCGTTAATGGCGGGGCCGGCTGAGAACGTGATCAGCGCCGCACGGCGATTGATCAGCAATCTCATTTCCAGTGGCGAGACGCGGCTGCGTCTCGCCGTTGTCGAGTGGGAAGCCGAGCGCGAACGCCTGCTGAAGCTACTGCTGCTCGCCGGCGCGGGGCTGATCATGCTCTCCTTCGCCATCGGGATGCTGCTTCTGCTGATCGTGGTGGTGTACTGGGAAGACAACCGGCTTCAAGCGATCGCGATCTGCTCGGCGGTACTCTTCGTGATTTCGGGCATCTTGATCTTCGCTGCCAAGAAGGTGGCCAGTCAGCGCAAGCTGATGGCGGCGACCTTGCATCACCTGGATCAGGATCGACAGTCGTTGGGGCCATCACATGACTGAACGCACTCGGCAGCAGCAGATCGACGATCTCGAGGATGAAATTCTTCAGAATCGCCTCGACATGACGTCTGCGATGCGGGAATGGCGTGATGCCACGGCGCCGATCGATCACGCCTGGGAAAAGCTGATGAGTTGGCGGGTAGGTCTAATGGCCGCGGGCGGGTTGCTGGCCATGCGTAGTGCACGCAAGCCACGCGCCACCGGACGCCTGCTCAGGCGCGGCTTGACCGGACTCATGATGTACAACCGCGGCAAGGCGCTCTATCGAGCGACGCGGGGACGCAACCGCTGACCGGCGACAGCGTTTCAGCGAAGCTTCCAACGGCCACTGCAGAGCAGTGGCCGTTTTTCGTTTATGTGGCAGCACGCTCGCGAATCGAACGTCGATCGACAGCTGTGATCGACAGTTCGAAAGCACCGCCTTACCGGCTCGGCCGTCGATTCGGCGGTTAGACGGCCTGACCGCACGCCACGCCGGAAGCCCAGGCCCACTGAAAGTTGAAGCCACCCAACTGACCGGTGACATCCAGCACTTCGCCGATGAAATGGAGCTGAGGAACGGCGTTGACGGCGAAGGTCTTCGACGACACCGCATCGGTGTCGATGCCACCCATGGTGACTTCCGCCGTGCGCCACCCTTCCGTGCCCGCCGGCTTGAATTGCCAGGCCTCGAGCCCTTGAGCCAGCGCCTCGATATCGGCGTTGGAGAGCTCGGCCAGCGTTCTGTCCTTCCATCCCTGCCATTCGAGCAGCGCCTGCGCGAGCCGCTTGGGCAGCATTTCGCCGAGCCAGGTGCCGACAAGCCGCCGTGGCGAGTCGCGCCGTAAAGCGCTCAACGTATCGGCCACCGCAATCGATGGCAACCAGTCGATCGACACCGGCATCCCCGGCTGCCAGTGGCTCGAGGCCTGCAACATCGCCGGCCCCGACATCCCACGGTGGGTAAACAGCAGCGGCTCGCGGTAGCTCCTCTCACCGCAGCGTGCTTCCACTGGGCATGACAGCCCGGCCAGCGTGGCGAGAGACGTCTTCCATTGTGATGTCACCGTGAACGGCACCAGCGCCGCTCGCGTCTCGGTGACGGCCAGACCGAACTGACGAGCCACGTCGTAGCCGAAGCCGCTGGCTCCCAGCGTCGGGATCGACAGACCGCCGGAGGCGACGACGACGGCTCCAGCGTCCACCCTGCGGCCGTCGATCTCGAGCCGCATGCCGTCACCGCAACGCTCGACCCTGCCAACCGACGTGGAGAGAGAGACTTCGACACCGGCCCATTCGCACTCGGTCATCAGAACGGAGACGATATCCTTGGCCGAATGCGCGCAAAACAGCTGCCCGGGTGCCTTTTCGACGTAGTCGACCCCGTGACGCTCGATCAACTCCACAAAATGCTGCGGCGTGTAGCGTTTCAATGCCGAAATGGAAAAGTGAGGATTGCGCGAAAAGAAGTGCGCCGGCGTGGTCGCGAGATTGGTGAAATTGCAGCGGCCACCGCCGGACATCAGGATTTTCTTGCCGGCCTTGTTGGCGTGGTCGACGACCCTTACCCGCAGGCCGCGATAGCCCGCGGTCAGCGCGCACATCAAGCCGGCAGCGCCAGCCCCGACGATCACGACGTCGTAGGTTCTCATCTCCACATCGACCTTGGCTTGCTGAGGGGGGAGCATTCTAACAGAGCCGTTTTTCGATACGGCCTTTTCATTTGACGGAAGGTAAGGTACTAACGAGAAGCGAAACTTGATAGCGCATCGCATCGGCAATGCCCTTTGATTCCTGACCGCCTGATCGGCAGTGCCCTTTGATTCCTGATCGCCTGATCGGCAGTGCCCTTTGATTCCTGATTGGTAGTGCCCTTTGATTCCTTGTAGCACAGCGCAGACATCGGCCTTTTATGACAATGATACCGCCGGCTCTCCCGACGGCCTTCTTTTCTCGCAAGCGTGCTACGCCGCTATCGGCGCTGCTGAGCCTGACGACACTTAACCTGGCCACTGCCGCCGTGCTGCTGTTCGGCCCGGCGTACGCCCAGGCCCAGGCTGAATCGCCGATTGCCGTGATCGGCGCGACGGTCAGCGCCTCGACCTGGCAGGACCCGGTCGAGGCATTGGGCACTCTGAGAGCGGACGAAAGCGTCACGCTCTCCTCGACGCTGACCGCCACCGTCCGCGCATTCAATTTCGAGGATGGCGATCACGTCGATGCCGGGCAGTGGCTGGTCCAGCTCGATGACGACCAGGCCCAGGCCGAACTGCGCGCCGCCCAGGCGCTCCTCGGACAGCGCCAGAGTGCGCTCGACCGCGCTCAACAAATGCAGGATCGCAACCTGGGGATTCGCGCCACGCTTGAAGACAACGCCGCCCAGGTGCGCCAGAGCGAGGCAGAGATCGACGCCATTCGGGCCCATCTGGCGGAACATCGTCTACAGGCGCCGTTCGCTGGCACAGTTGGTCTGCGCAACATCAGCGTCGGCGCGTTGGTCACTCCCGGGACGGATCTGGTCACGCTCGACAAGCTCGATACCATGAAGCTCGACTTCACCGTGCCGGCAACGCTGCTATCGGTATTGCATCGGGGTCTCACGCTCAGTGCCACGACGCCGAGCTATCCCGACGATGTGTTCCGCGCCGAGGTCGCGACGCTCGGTACGCGAATCGACCCCGTGTCTCGTAGCCTGGTGGTTCGCGCCGATCTCCCCAACCCCGACGGCAGGCTGTTGCCGGGCATGCTGATGGAGGTCAAGCTCAACCAGCCCGCGCGACAGGCGTTGACGATCCCGGAGAGCGCGCTGGTTCCGGACGGTGAACGCCAGACGGTGTGGCTGATCGAAGCGGGCCAGCCGCCTCGAGTCACCCGCCGAGAGGTGACCACCGGTGAACGTCGGGAAGGCGAGGTCGAGATCGTCGACGGCCTCGATAGCGGCCAGCGTGTCGTTACCCACGGCACGCTCAAGGTCCGCGAAGACGACCCCGTCGAACTGATCGCCACCGATGTCGGCACGGGCGATATCAAGGACGTGCTGGAACGTCAGCGCCGGGCCTCTCGGTCACAGACTTCCGCATCCCAGGCACTCGAATCCCAGACACCCGAACCACAGACACTCGAATCACAGACATCTGAATCCCGGGCTACCGAATCGCAGACCGACGACTGATGCGGATTTCCGATATATCGATCCGCCGCCCGGTCTTCGCCACGGTCGTCTCGCTGCTGCTGATCGCCTTCGGTCTGCTGGCCATGGAGCGCTTGCCGCTGCAGGAATATCCGGCGATCGATCCGCCTATCGTCAGTATCGAAACCAATTACCCGGGTGCCTCCGCCAGCGTGGTCGAGACCCGCATTACCCAGCTGCTCGAGGACCGCATCGCAGGCATCGAGGGCATCGTTTCGATCGAATCCAGCAGCGCCGACGGTGAGTCGGAGATCGACGTCGAGTTTTCGCTGGATCGCGACATCGACGGCGCAGCCAACGATATCCGCGACCGCATCTCGTCGGTGGCCGACAATCTGCCGGATCAGGCCGAGCCTCCGGAGATCGAGAAGAGCGACAGCAGCGACGACGTCATCATCTGGCTATCGCTCTCCGGCGAGGGCTACTCCATTCCCGAATTGACCGATTACGCCAATCGCTATCTCGTCGATCGCTTCTCGACCCAGAACGGCGTGGCGCGGGTACGTTTGAGCGGCGGCAAGGAGTATGCGATGCGCGTGTGGATCGACCGCAACGCCCTCGCCTCCCGCCAGCTCACCGTCGACGATGTCGCCGACGCGCTCGAGAACGAGAACGTCGAGCTGCCGGCCGGATTTCTCGAATCCCGCGATCGCCAGTTCACGCTGCGTATTCCGCGCAGCTTCACCACCGCCGCCGACTTCCGGGACCTGGTGATCTCGCGAGGCGCGGACGGCTATCTGGTGCGGCTGTCGGATGTGGCACGCGTCGAGGTCGGCTCGGTCGAGGAACGTTCGTTATATCGCGGCAATGAAATGCCGATGGTCGGCCTGGGCATGATAAAACAGTCCACCGCCAGCGTGCTGGAGGTCGCCGACGGCGCCAAGGCGGAAATGGCCAGACTCCAGCCGACGCTCCCCGAAGGCATGCAGCTGTCGCTCAATTTCGATTCGTCGGTGTTCGTTTCCGGCGCGTTACATGAAGTCGTGTCGACCCTGTTCATCGCCATGGCGCTGGTCGTCGTGGTGATCTTCCTGTTTCTCGGCAATGTGCGCACGACGCTGGTGCCGGCGGTGACCGTCCCCATTTCTCTGATCGGCACCTTCATCTTTCTGGCAATGTTCGGCTTCACCCTCAATCTGCTGACGCTGCTGGCACTGGTACTGTCGATCGGGCTAGTGGTCGACGATGCCATCGTCGTGATCGAGAACGTGCACCGACGCATGGTGACTCACGGCGAGACACCGCTGGTCGCCGCCTACCGCGGCACCCGACAGATCGGTTTCGCCGTCATCGCCACCACACTGGTACTGATTACCGTGTTCATTCCGCTGAGCCTGCTGCCGGGGGACATCGGCCGCCTGTTCTCGGAATTCGCGCTGACGCTCGCCGCCGCCGTGGGTATTTCGTGTCTGGTCGCGCTGTCGCTGGCGCCGATGCTGTGCTCGAAGCTGCTCAGCGCGCGGATGCACGAGAGTCGTGTCAGCCGCGGCGTGCACTGGCTGCTGGATCGCTCGCAAGCAATCTATCGGCACTGTCTACGCTGGGCGCTGCGCTGGCGCTGGATCGTGATCGGACTGTTCGGGCTGGTGCTGCTGCTGACAGCCTGGCTCTTTCAGCAGCTACCCGACGAGTACACGCCCAAGGAGGATCGCGGCAACTTCTTCGTGCTGATCGAAGGGCCGCCCGGGGCGACCTTCCACTACATGCAGGATTACTACGATGAAATCGAGGCCCGTTTGATGACACTGGTCGACGCCGGCGATATCAAGCAGCTCTCGATCCGCGGTCCACGCGGATTCGGCAACGTCGAGAATTTCAACGACGGCATCGCGATCGTCACGCTCAATGACTGGGGCGAACGGCGCTCCGCCTGGGAGATCATGGCCGATGTCAAACACCGACTGTCGGGCCTGCCCGGTGTCACCGCCACCCCGGTCATGCGTCAGGGCTTCGGTGGCCGGGTCGAGAAGCCGATCCAGTTCGTCATCGGCGGTAGCACCTACGATCAGTTGGTCGACTGGCGCGATCGGCTGCTGACGCGTATTCGCGCTGACGGCGATACCGGCCTCGAGGCGGTCGACAGCGATTACAAGGAGACCCAGCCGCAACTGCGCATTCAGATCGACTACGACCGCGCGGCGGCTCTCGGCGTGACCGTCAGTACCATCGGCAACACGCTAGAAACCCTATTCGGCGGACGCAACGTCACCACCTACGTCGACAATGGCGAAGAGTACGATGTCATCGTCGAGGGTGAGCATGACCGCCAGCGCGCGCCCAGCACGCTGGACAACGTCCAGGTGCGCTCGGCCGTCAGCGGCGAGCTGATTCCGCTGGCGAGCCTGGTCTCGGTGTCCGAGTTCGCCGGTGCCAGCGAGCTCAATCGTTTCAACCGCATGCGCGCGATCACGCTCGAGGCCAACCTCGAGGATGGCGTGGCGATCGGCGACGCGCTCGACTACCTGCAACGGATCGCCGCCGAGGAGCTCCCCAGCGAGGCGGTCATCGATTACAAGGGGCCCTCTCGCGACTATCGGGAAGCCAGCGGCGCCACCACGTTCCTGCTCATTCTGGGCGTGGTCGTGGTGTTCCTGGTTCTCGCCGCTCAGTTCGAGAGCTTTATCCATCCGCTGGTGATCATGTTCACCGTGCCGCTGGCGATCAGCGGCGCGCTGCTGGGGCTATGGGCCAGCGGGCAATCGCTCAACATCTATAGCCAGGTCGGGCTAGTCATGCTGGTCGGATTGGCAGCCAAGAACGGCATCCTGATCGTCGAATTCGCCAACCAGCTGCGCGACGAAGGGCTGGCTTTCGCCGATGCGCTGGTCGAGGCCGCGGTGACTCGGCTCCGGCCGATCCTGATGACGACCGTCACCACCATGGCCGGCGCCGTACCCTTGATCCTGGCATTCGGGCCCGGCGCCGAATCACGCATCGTCATCGGCACCGTCATTTTCTGCGGCGTTGCCGTGGCCACCCTGCTCACGCTGTTCATCGTTCCGGTGGCCTATGACCTGTTGACCCGACACACCGGGTCTCCCGGCGACGTCGGCCGGCGCCTCGATCGCGAGATGCAGCCCGACAATTCCGCTACCGGCCGTCCTAGCGAGTAACGGAATTGCGACTACACTGAGACGATGGCGTCGTTGCAAAGCGGATCAACGAGACGAATGCTATTGCAAAAACCGCGGAGAGATCGTTTCATCGAGCCGGAGGAGTGAACATGAGTCTGTTCCATCGTGACGACAAGACAGCTGGGGAAGGCCGTATCGATGACGATATGGCAATCGCCGCCGAGCGTGCACCTCATCTGGGTGACGATCCTATCCGCGAGGAGCCCGAGCTGGCTGCGGACCTGGATCCTCGGGACGCTGCAGCGGATCCGCTGGAAGAAAGCATCGACGAGCCGCCCGCCTATGCCACGGCCTATCTGGCGCATGAGGGTTGGGGCGAACGTTCTCGTCGTAGGCTGGACGACCAGATTACCGATACCCGCGAAAGCTGCGATGAATTCGTGCAACGCAAGCCGTGGCAGAGTGTCGGCATCGCCGCGCTGGGTGGCGCGCTTCTGACGCTGCTGCTGACCCGGCGCTGACCGCTCCTCTTTTCGCCAATGGTCGGTGTCACCGACTGTATATTTACTAACCCTTCACCATTTTCAAGATTAAGGATGATCCATGAGCCGCAACTATCGCGAAGACACCCGCCGCCATTATCAGGATGCCAAACGCCGCGGACGCCAGAGTCTCGACCGCGCACGCCATCGTGCCGATGACGTCAGCCACGAGCTGGCGGAACATGCCGAAGAAGCCTGGCGCGACACTGATGACTACGTCCATCGCAATGCCTGGAGCAGCATGGGCGTTGCTGCACTGGCAGGATTTGCTATCGGCTTCCTCGCCGGCCGACGCTAAGTCTCCGGCCTTTCATCGGCCTGACGGCAAGATAGTATGACCTCTGACGGCTCCGTGGCGCCCCTTCGTGGCAAGTCACGGGGCCGTCGAGGGTTTGGTGGATGCCACGCGACAACGGCCGAATCGTCATGATCGACATCGTCGGGCTCCGTCTGTCAGTGAACGCTTCCCATGAGGCAGTGCTTTCTACTCTGTCGCCCCTTATGGCTACCCTGTCTCCCCTTCCGGCCTAGCCTATCGACACTTCCGGCCTAGCCGGTCGCCCCTTCCGACTGCTCGCAAAGCGTCTCGCGCAGATGGCGCAGCGAATCCGCATCGCTACTATCGGGCCATAGCCACAGGCGCTGCCCGGAAAGGTCGAATGCCGACAACAGCGGGCCCAGGCGCACGACTCGGCACGTTCGGGGCTGCCAGTGACCGCCGTCGATGGAGCTCTCCCACACCGCGTGTCCATTGGTCTGCCCGCACCGAAGATAAAACCGTCGTGGCACGGCGAGATACTGCCGGTAGCTCAGCCCGATCGCGACGAAGGCCACCGCGACAGCGACCCGGTAATCGAGCCACCATCCCGCGTAGCTTGCCAAAACCAGCCCCAGCAGAATCTGGCCGGCAAGCGACAGCCTAGAGCGTCTGATGACGACGACGATCGATGGTTTCGGCATGTTCGACGATCATCTTGACGAGGCGACGCATATCCGGATCCTGCGGCCACTCGCGGCGCATCAACCAGGTGAAAAGATCCTGATCTTCATTGGCCAGCAGTTCCCGGTAAAGTACCTGGTCCCGCGCCGACAGCTGATCATAGCAATCTTCGAGAAACGGCATCAGCAGCAGATCGAGTTCCCACATGCCTCGCCGGGAGTGCCAGTACAGTCGTCTGCGTATCACATCTTCGTTGTCCGGCATGCATTTTCCTCGATCGAGTGTATTGCACAGCATTATACCCATGTGGATTCTTTGCCACTATCTTCGCCGCTATCTCAGCCGCTATCGGCGAACCGGAGCCCAACGGCTAATGCGTTGTTTTCTCAAAAGTTGCGAAGTATGCTGAAGCGACAATAATAGATGTCGGACGTCCGTTATGCCGTCCGCCACCGCCAGGCAGAGGCTTCACGGAGAATGTCGATGACCAAGTCTGAATTGATCGAACAGATTGCCGCACGCCGGCCCGAGCTATCGGCCAAGGAAGTGGAATCCGCGGTGCGTGTCATTCTTGACGACATCACCAGTGCACTCGCCGACGGGGGACGCGTCGAGATTCGTGGATTCGGCAGTTTCTCGTTGCATTTTCGCGAGCCTCGCACCGGGCGAAATCCCAAGACCGGCGACGCCGTGGACCTCGACGGCAAATATGTCCCGCACTTCAAACCGGGCAAGGAACTACGCGAACAGGTCAACGCCAGCCGCGCGCTCGGCTACTGATCTCCCCAGTCACTGCAGCCATCGTTCCGGCGAGGGCTGCCACCGCGGAATCGAATGGCGGCGAAAGCTGCCAGCGGTGTGTCACCAGGAATTGCTATGCGCTGGCTCAAAGGCGTCATCCTCGCCATCATTCTGATCGTCGTGCTGCTGCTCGGCATTCTGTTTGCGGTCAATAACCAGCAGCCGCTGCCGTTGGATCTGATCTGGTTCCAGTTGCCGCCAGCGTCACTCTCGCTGTGGCTGCTGGTGGCACTCGCCTGCGGCGTGATTCTCGGCATGCTGGCCATGACCGGCATGTACCTGCGCCTGCGCACCCTTCTGACCCGCGCCCAGCGTCACAATCAGCAACAGCGCAAGGAACTCGATCGTCTGCGGACGCAGGAGTTCAAGGAAAGCACCTGAATGAGCGATGTACTGCTGCTAGCGTTGCTGGTGGCAGCCATCGCCATCGGCTGGTTGCTGGGCCGTTGGGAGTCGGGGCGCTTTCGCGCTCCGCCTCAACCGCCGCGGGGATCTCTGCCGAAAGATTACTTCGTCGGCCTCAATTACCTGCTCAACGAGCAACCCGATCGTGCGATAGAGACCTTCACCCAGGCGCTCGAGGTCAACAGCGATACAGTCGAAACCCATATCGCGCTGGGTAATCTCTATCGTTCGCGTGGAGAAGCCGATCGCGCCGTCCGCATTCATCAGAACCTCCTCGCCCGCCCCGCCCTGACCCCCTCACAGAGCGGCCAGGTGCAGCTGGAACTTTCCCGCGACTTTCTCAATCTCGGCTTACTGGACCGCGCCGAGCGTCTGTTGCTGTCACTGCAGAAAAGCCACGTCGAGGATGCCCAGAAGCTTGCCGGTAAAAGGCTACTGGTCGATCTGTTCGAACGCGAGAAGGAGTGGGCGCAGGCGCTGGAGGCCGCCCAGCCCCAGTTGGTTCGCCAGGATGCCGATATCCGGCGAGCCGCGGCGCATTGGCACTGCGAGCTGGCTCATCGGCATCGCTGCGACAACAGCCCGTCACTGGCCCGCAAGGCATTGAGGCAGGCGCTGCAGACCGACGAGCGCTGTATCCGCGCCAACTGGATGCTGGGGCAACTGGAATGGGATATCGGGCAGTATCGCAACGCGGCGCGGTTCTGGCAGCGCGTGCCGGAGCAGGATCCGGGCTTTACCGCCATCGTGCTGGAGCCGCTGCGGGACGCCTACCGATTGCTCGATGACGACGACGGCTGGTGGCAATTTCTGGAGAAGCAGCTCCAGCACAATCCGCAGACCACGGTGGTGATGATGGCCGCGGATACGCTGAGACATCGTCAGGGCACGGAAGTCGCCTGCGCGTTCGTCAGCGAACAGCTTCGCGAGCATCCCAGCCTGCGGGGGGTCGATTACCTGATGGATCTCTATCTGGATGACAGCGACCCCGAAGAGCGCGATCGTCTGGAACTGCTCAAGCAACATACTCGCCAACTGCTGAGCATTCGCCCCCGACATCGCTGTCAGCGCTGCGGCTTCGGCGCCGAACAGCTCCAGTGGCAGTGTCCACGCTGCCGCAGCTGGGGCACCTGTAAACCGGTCACCGGACTCGAAGGCGAATAACGAGTCGAACCGGTGAAATGCCGGCAAGCCGCCTCGGCGGCAGTCGCGCTGTCGTCACGTTCAGCCCTGCAACGAATGCTCGATAGCCGCCAGCGCCGCCATCGGATCGCTTGCCTGGGTTACCGCTCGACCGATGACCAGGTGGGTACTGCCGGCCGCCATCGCAGCGTCGGGAGTCATCACGCGTCGCTGATCGCCCCGGTCGGCTGTGGCAGGGCGAATTCCCGGCGTCACCTTGAGAAAGCTTTCGCCGCACAGCTCGCGTAACCGGGCGCTCTCCCGCGCCGAGCAGACAACGCCATCCAATCCACTCTCCTGAGTCAGTCTGGCCAGCCGCTCGACCTGACTCAACGCGTTCCCCGTCACCCCCGTCTCCCCGAGCTCGTCGTCGGACATGCTGGTCAGCACCGTGACTGCGATCAGGTGGGTCTTCAACCCCCGCTGCGCCAATCGCTCGACGCTGGCCTCCATCATCCGACGGCCACCGGCTGCGTGCACGTTCACCATCCACACGCCCTGGTCCGCCGCCGCCTCGACCGCGCCTGCCACGGTGTTGGGAATGTCGTGAAATTTCAGATCCAGAAATATCTCGAAACCGCGTTGATGCAAGGCGTCGATAGCGGAAGGCCCAACCCGGGTGAATAGCTCCTTGCCGATCTTGACTCGACACCGAGCAGGGTCGAGCGCATCGGCCAATTGCAGTGCCGATGGCAGATCCGCGTAGTCGAGCGCGATGATGAGCGGCGAGTCGGTAACAGACATGGGAAGAGCTCCGGCTATCGAATTCGTGCAGGAGTATACCGAATGCAACGCAGCCAGGGGTCGTAAACCGAATCGGCGACTGCCGCGAATCAACCTATAGCGATTGGCTTACAAGACTCTGCGATTTCCACCCATCAATCCGCTGTCGAGGTCGTCGATAGAAAAAGAGACGGCCGGCCAATAATAACTCCGGCTTTCTTTCTCCTTACCTCTGAAGGAAACCACAAAATGAAGACGTTGATTCACGCAGCACTGTTCTCGCTTCTCAGCTTCTGCGCGCTGCCGGCGCTGGCGCAGGATGCCACGGTCAATATCAACGAGGCATCGGCCGAGACATTGGCCACGCTTCCCGGCATCGGCGAAGTCAAGGCACAGGCCATCGTCGCTGATCGCGAGTCCAACGGCGACTACAAGACGCTCGAAGATCTCACTCGGGTCGACGGCATCGGCGAAACCACGGTTACCAATCTCGCTGACAGCGCGACGCTCTAGTTCGTTACCGCCAGCACTACCCGGGGCCGACGATGGCTCCGGGCCAATCCCGCTTGCAATCCCGCCGATCGTCTCCATCTTGACACATTAGGCAGCGTCAACGACGGAGACTTCATGCCCCTGCTTCTGCTCTTTGTGCTACTGGCCATCGCCGATTTCGCCATTCTGTTCTCGGTCGGTGCCAAGATCGGTCTACTGGCGAGCTTGCTGTGGATCGTCGCCAGCGCCGCCTTCGGCATCCATCTCATTCGCCGCGAAAGCCTGCTGACACTGCAGCGCGCCCGTGAGCGCATGGCGGCCGGCGAGATCCCTTCGGATGAACTCATGGCAGGCGCCTCTTTCGTTTTTGCCGGCCTGCTGTTGATAGCGCCCGGCTTTCTCTCGGACGTGTTTGGACTCCTGTGTCTGCTACCGGGCAGTGGTCAGCTATGGCGACGTTGGTCGGGCCGCGGCGCGCGCCATCCCGATGTTCGCGGCAACGATATCCCCGGTGACTGGAGTACGCACCAACGTCAGCGCGAGGATGCCGCCGATGACGGCCGCGCTCAGGATTCCACGCCGCTCATCGAGGGCGACTATATCGGCAAGAAAGATACGGACGGGCTCGGCAAGAACGACATGGACGGAGACCGCCGTCAGCGATAATTTTTTTCGTCGCGCCCTTGAAACCGGGCAACCAGACCCAATCAAGGCAGCAGCGATAGCTTTAGGCCATCAGGCCCATTAACCGGAAGGCCTAGCCTTCGCCCCTTGAGCCTGGCTCATGCGGGAATGTGCATTTGCAACATGCAACCATCAGGAGAACGTGAGCAATGAAAATCCGTCCCTTGCACGATCGCGTCATCGTACGTCGCAAAGAAGAAGAGCAGAAAACTGCCGGCGGCATCGTGCTTCCGGGCAGCGCCCAGGAAAAGCCGACCCGCGGTGAGGTTCTGGCGGTGGGCAACGGTCGCATCCTCGAGAGCGGCGAAGCACGCCCGCTGGACGTCAAAGTTGGCGATACCGTGATTTTCAAGGAAGGCTTCGGCGTCGAGAAGCAGAAAGTCGACGGTGAAGAAGTCCTGATCATGAGCGAAAACGACATCCTGGCCGTCGTCGAAGACTGATTGGCCTGACCAACGCTCGACGATTCATCACGATTTCACGCTTTACATGATTTCACGCATTACATTAGGAAGATCGAACAATGGCAGCTAAACAAGTCAAGTTCTCCGATGATGCACGCAAGCGCATGGCGCGCGGCGTCAACGTTCTCGCAGACGCCGTCAAGGCGACGCTGGGCCCGAAGGGTCGCAATGTCGTACTCGAAAAATCCTTCGGCTCACCGACCGTCACTAAAGACGGCGTTTCCGTTGCCAAGGAAATCGAACTGAAAGACCGGTTCGAGAACATGGGCGCGCAGATGGTCAAGGAAGTCGCTTCCAAGACTTCCGACGCTGCCGGTGACGGCACCACCACGGCGACCGTTCTGGCTCAGTCCATCGTCAACGAAGGCCTGAAAGGCGTCGCTGCCGGCATGAACCCGATGGATCTCAAGCGCGGCATCGACAAGGCCGTCATTGAAGCCGTCAAGCACATCCAGGCACTTTCCGTACCGTGCACCGACGCCAAGGCGATTGCCCAGGTCGGGACCATCTCCGCCAACGGCGACGCACGTATCGGTGAAATCATTGCCGAAGCGATGGAAAAAGTCGGCAAGGAAGGCGTCATCACCGTTGATGAAGGCCGTGGCTTCGAAGACGAGCTGGAAGTGGTCGAAGGCATGCAGTTCGATCGCGGTTATCTCTCGCCGTACTTCGTGACCAACCAGGACACCATGGCGGTCGAGCTCGAAGACCCGTACCTGCTGCTGGTCGACAAGAAGGTCGCCAACATTCGCGAACTGCTGCCGGTTCTCGAAGCTGTCGCCAAGTCGGGCAAGCCGCTGGCGATCATCGCTGAAGACATCGAAGGCGAAGCGCTGGCGACACTGGTCGTCAACAACATGCGCGGCATCGTCAAGGTCGCAGCGGCCAAGGCACCGGGCTTCGGCGATCGCCGCAAGGCCATGCTGCAGGACATCGCGATCCTGTCCGGCGGCACCGTGATTTCCGAAGAAGTCGGCCTGAGCCTCGAGCAGGCCAACCTCGACCACCTGGGCAGCGCCAAGCGCATCACCATGTCCAAGGAAAACACCACCATCATCGATGGTGCTGGCGTCGAGTCCGACATCGAAGCGCGCGTTGCCCAGATCCGCGCCCAGATCGAAGAGACCTCTTCCGACTACGATCGTGAGAAGCTGCAGGAACGTGTGGCCAAGCTGGCCGGTGGCGTTGCCGTCATCCGTGTCGGCGCCGCGACCGAATTCGAGATGAAAGAGAAGAAAGCCCGTGTCGAAGACGCGCTGCATTCGACTCGTGCCGCTGTCGAAGAAGGCGTCGTGCCTGGCGGCGGTACCGCCTTTGTTCGCGTTCTGACCATGATCCAGGGTCTGACCGGCGACAACGAAGACCAGACTCACGGTATCGCTATCGCCCTGCGCGCAATGGAATCTCCGCTGCGCCAGATCGTGACCAACGCTGGTGAAGAGGCTTCCGTCATCGTCAACCGCGTCAAGGACGGTGAAGGCAACTTCGGTTATAACGCGCAGACCGGCGAGTACGGCGATCTGTTCGAAATGGGTGTTCTCGACCCGGCCAAGGTAACGCGCACGGCTCTGCAGTCTGCAGCCTCCGTTGCCGGCCTGATGATCACCACCGAAGCCATGGTCGCCGAAGATCCGGAAGACGCACCGGCTGGTGGCGGCGGCCCGGACATGGGCGGCATGGGTGGTATGGGCGGCATGATGTAAGACGACTAAGTCGTCCAGGTATCATTACCTGATCGGGCCCCAAGCCCACTGTGGTCACTGACTCTTTAGGGTCGGTGACCACGGATAGCATTATCAGAAACCCGGTATTCGAGCTGAAACAGTTCGGGTATCGGGTTTTTTAAGGTCTCAATTCAGAACGATTTCGAAATTCCCCGCCGTCGCCCGCAGCGCTCATGCCCTCGTTCATGCCCTCGTTCACGTAGCTCGTTAGTAGCCGTGATCCGCCTCTCGACTAGTCGTATTGAACAGTACTTATTGATATCAGTGACTTGATATCAGTGACGATAACGTCAATCGCTTACCTGCATCCAAGTGTTTAGCTGATGCGTACCCCTCTCGGCACCAGTAAATTGGAGCAGACGCTGTCTCGGGGGCTATAACATGTCAACTCGCTATTTTGTTCGTGCGGTCAATCCCAATTCACTGGATGAACACTTCGTAGTCGCCGATTTCCATCGAGAAGGCGCCTGCATCAATGTCTATTTCAACCGACCTGCCGCCCAGGAAGAGGCCAGGTGGTTAAATCGCCGTCACCATCGTCAGCAGCTCAAAGATGCGCACTACTTTTGCCTAGATGGCTCAGGGTCATTGACGATCTTTCCCCCTCAGATCGAGTCAACGGCTCCCTATGGTGCCCAAGTTGTTGATACTTCCCCCCAGTCGGCACCCAGTGCGCCTCATTCGGTGGAATTCTGCGACGCTGGCGACCGACCGTCGAATGCCTCGGCGTCGTGGGAAACACGAGAAGATATCCTGCATAACCTGTCTAGACGTCGACTGGTCCGATAGAAGTCTGGTATTGCCCCATTCCTGAATGGCGTGGCCATCAGGATCTTGCAAGTCGTTTCCGAAGCCTAAGAAAAATTAAACTTTTCAGGCTTTCTGCCGTTCAACTCTCAGCAGATGACGAGAGTCAGTGCGTGTTGGCCCCTTCGCGTCGGCCGACTCGTCTCGATAGGGCAGATAAAGGGAATGCAATGAGAATGACGTCGAGGGATCGAGCAGAACCTCTCATCAGAAAAGGCACTGGCCCGAATAAAGAAAGCCTGGCGTATCTCGCCCAGCTACACGATATGCCGTTGGGAACACTCAAGACGCGCGTGAAGAGATTCATCGACCAAGGTATCGACAGAGACAAGGCGATTCGACTCGCTCTCGAGTGCCCCATAGGTCCCCAAGGCCGTCCGCGGCAAGGATGACGGGTTAGATAGTGAAAGACGCCTCGTCTGAACGACGCTACGAGAGTGGAATGGCTTGCAAGTCTAAGTGGTTAAATTTACTATCAAAACCACTGCGGGTGTAGCTCAATGGTAGAGCAGAAGCTTCCCAAGCTTAAGACGAGGGTTCGATTCCCTTCACCCGCTCCATTACGGCCCGTTAGCGTGTGCCGACTTTGTTATTTACGCTCCTTCCCCTTCGTGTCGGTCCGACATCTTTTTGCCACCTCCAAGTCATTGTCCATAAAAGTCTCCATATCTTGACGAGTGGCGCGGCCAATCCTTCGTAGTCAGGATAATGTGCACGTAAGGCGCGCATCGGCTGTTGATCCGCTACGCTGATAGGGCAATCCAGAAAAGGAGATATCCAATGGCTCAGCGCCCCACCAAGTGTCCGAAATGCGGTCAGGAGAGTCTGGAGGTAGCAACGGGCGATACGCAGGGCGATGAAGTGCACTGTGCGTCCTGTGGTGCAGTCATCGGCGAGAGATCGGATTTCACCAGCGATATGCAAAAACGTGAGGACAAGTTCGTCAAGCAAGAGATCGCGGACAAGTTCGACCAGACGCTTCCCGGTGACGATGCCAAGGATAGCCATTGATACCCGGTCGATGACGTCGAGAAAGACACCCTTCACCAGAGAGGCGTCTTTCAGTCCGCATGGCCCAAATCGCATTGATCGGAAAAGAGAAAGCCCGACCGTTGATCGGCCGGGCTTTCAATCAGCATGTGCCTAACCTGCTGGAGGCTGCGGTCGATTCCGAACCGCTTCCCTGGCACCGTATTCCCTGACGGAATTTCCTGTCGCTATCCATGCTTAAAACCGCTCACAAGCATCACTTGTGAATCGCTACGCAGTCCATTTACTGAACATCTCAAAGAATGATGTCGACTTCATGTCTTGAGTCCATGATGCTCACTCACACCAGCATTATGGAACGGAGTCAAATTGCGGCCTCTTCCATTGGGCTATTAAATCGTCTCCAGCGAAGAGGAATCTGTTCGGCCAATGTCAGGCGAACGATCTTGCCAGAAAGTAAAACACCCAAAAAAAGAGTCGGCCGACTAATGCACGTTACCGCCTCAGCTTGCGCCAACTGTCGTAATTCCAAAGCCAACCTGGATTAACTAAAAAGCGGGTATTTGGTAGCATTTTGTAAATGTAATAACCCTGCCTCGATGACAGATCAGCAAAACGGGACAACTAGTGATATGAATGATTGATTGCCTAGATAGAAAGGCTTATTCAGGGCAAAAAAATCCCCGACCGAAATCGGGGAACCAAGGATCTACAACGAACGATAAGATTAATACTTGAAGGAGATGGCCGGTAGGTCATTCGATCCTATTTTTTTGTAAGAGATCGCCCATATTGACATCCCACATTGACCTAAAGAACAATTCATTAGACCACTATTCATATAATTGACCAGCCCGATAATTCTGTTTCGTACTTGCCAAGGCTTGCCTGAAAAGTCGTCGAGAGCAAGTTAGACACGGCAAAAATCGACGAAAACGGACCGGGCCAGCGTATCGATTTTCAATGACAGCGAGGACTTTTGATCCGGTTTTTAACGCCGTATGGCCGAACACAGGTAGTTTTCAGACCAAGCTAGACGACATCCCGCACCCGCTCCCAGGCATGCTCGAGATGGGCACTCAAGGCGCCGACCAGCGCCGACGTATCGCGTCGTTCCAGTGCCTGAATCATCGATTCATGCTCTGCTACCGCCGCCGCCCACTTCTCCTTCCCTTCATGCCCAATGAAACGCACGCGCTTGAGCTTCGACTGCAATGACGCATGAACCTGAATCAGCGACTCGTTGTGGCTCAGCGCCACGATGGCGGAATGAATGCGCTGATTGGTCTTGTAGTAATCGAGGCGATTGCCGTCTCGATAGTACTCCAGCATCTCATCGTGCAGCCGTCGCACTTCCGATATCTCCTCGTCGCTCCCCTGCTCGCAGGCCAGGCGCCCCGCGAGCTCCTCGAGCGTACGAATCAGCACCAGCATGTCCTGAATGTCCTTGGCCGAGAACTGGCGGACCGACGCACCGCGCTGCGGCGTCAGGTCGACCAGGCCTTCGCTCGCCAGAAAGCGCAGGGCTTCCCGGAGCGGCGTGCGCGAGACACCCAGACGCTCGCAGAGTGGACCTTCATAGATACGCTTACCCGGCTCGAGTTCGCCTTCGATGATCATGTCTCGAAGGTGGCTGGTGATCGCATCATGAAGTGAATGCCGGGCAATGGCAGAGCGCGACGATGACGGCGCGGACATGGCTGTCTTGTTCATGAATAGGGGCCGGTGGTTTGAAAGTAACGCATTGGATTTATCGATTCAGCCTCAGCACCCTCAAGGATACTCGTCTTGGTGAATGTCTGGGTGACTGTCTGGGTAACTGTCTGGGTAACTGTCTGGGTGAATCATCTGAAGCCATCATACTGCGCCTCGAACGGTCCCCGCCTCAATACCAACGTATAATGTATACATTTAGTTTTTGAGCGCAATCTCCTTCTCAAAGCGGGTGCTTCACCACGAAGTGCCGCCCCGAACGACGAGGAGATACCATGGCTCTTTCCCCATCGCGTCACGAAGCATCCGAGCGACCGATCATCGCCCTGGCCATGGGCGACCCTGCCGGCATCAGCGCCGAGCTGGCAGCCAAACTGGCCGCGGACGATGCCGTCAACCACGCCGCAAGACTAATCATCATCGGTGATCGTCGGATCTTCGATGAAGGCGCCCGCGTCGCCGGCGTCGCGCCAACGCTTCAGGCCGCCCATGACGGCGACGCATTTTCGAATCTCGAATCACCGGCGTTTTTGGATCTAGGCCATTTGGCGCTGGAAGACGTCGATCAAGGCAAGGCGACACCGGCCGGCGGGGAGTTCGCTTCGACCAATTTTCGCAAAGCCCTGGCACTGGCCCATGGCGGCCAGGTGGATGCCGTCTGCTTCACCCCGTTCAACAAGAAGGCGATGCGCTACGCCAACCCGGGCTACGACGACGAAATCCGTTTCGTGGCCGACGCCATCGGTTTCGACGGCAAAGCCCGGGAGTTCAACATTCTGGAATCGGTGTGGAATGCTCGCGTGACCTCCCACATTCCGTTGAAAGATGTTGCCGCGGCGCTGACGCCGGAATCGATCATCGACGAACTGGCACTGACCCACCGCTGCCTGCAGCAGGCCGGACACGATCATCCGCGCATTGCCGTTGCCGGCCTGAACCCCCACGCCGGCGACGGCGGCAGCTTCGGCATGGAAGAGATCGAGATCATCGAACCGGCCATCCAACGTGCCCGCGAACAGGGCATGGATGTCGAAGGCCCCTTCCCGGCCGATACCGTTTTCCTTCGCGCCGTGAAAGAAGGCTTTCACGCGGTGCTGACCATGTATCACGACCAGGGTCAGATCGCGATGAAGATGATGGGGTTCGATAGCGGCGTGACGATGCTCGGCGGCCTGCCCTTCGCCGTCTGCACGCCGGCTCATGGTACGGCCTACGACATCGCCGGCCGCGGCATTGCCGATCTCGGCGCCTCGCGCCAAGCCTTATTGCTGGCAGCACGCATGGCCAGCCAAGCCCGCCAGGCGGCAGCAGACTGAAGTTTCATCGTGTCCGGCGCAGACCGGCACGCTGGAAAGGTAGTGACTCATACGAGTCGATCATGGATCGCAAGCGTCTTTCACAAGAGCAATAACGCCAGAAACGACAGGAGAAACGCCATGTACCTCAAGTCTTTTTCCCCGGCCATGAAGGCCCGGCCAACGGTCAAGCTCAAGCCCCTCGCCCTGTTTTTCGCCGCGCTCACCGTCTCCGGTAGCGCCCTGGCCTGGCAACCGGATCGCCCCGTCGAATTCGTGGTGACCTCCGGCGCCGGCGGCGGCACGGATACCTTCGCCCGCACGGTGCAGTCGATCATCGGCAAGCATCAGCTGATGGACAAGTCGGTCATCGTCTCCAACAAGGGCGGCGGTAGCGGTGCCGAGGGTTATGTCTATTCGGCGTCGTCCAAGGATGACCCCTACAAGCTGACGTTCGGCACCAACAACGAGTATCTGCTGCCCGAAGTCGGGGAAATGCCCTATGCCGCCGACGATCTCCAGCCGGTCGCGTCCATGGCCATGGACGAATTTCTGATCTGGGTCAAAGGCGATGCGAAATACGCCAGCGCCAAGGATTTCATCGACGCCGCCAAGCAGAATCCCGGCAAGATGCAGTTCGCCGGCAGCCAGTCCAAGGACACCGATCAGACGTTGGTCAGCATGATCGAGGAAACCACCGGTACCGACTTCCGCTACGTCCCCTTCAACGGCGGCAGTCAGGCGCTGGTGCAGCTGGCCGGCGGCCATGTCGACGCCAACGTCAACAACCCCAACGAGAACCTGGGCCAGTGGCAGGCCGGCATGATCAAGCCGCTGTGCGTGTTCAGCCCGGAACAGCTGCCCAAGGGCGAACCCGTCTATGAAGGCAAGGGCTGGGGCGATATTCCCACCTGTCAGTCCCAGGGGATCGATATCAGCGAGTACCGCATGCCGAGGACCGTCTGGTTGCCGGCCGGCGCCCCCAAGGAAGCGGTGACCTACTACCAGGATCTGTTGAAGAAGGTCAGCGAAACCCCGGAGTGGAAGGACTACGTCACTCGTACGGTGCAGACCAGCCAATTCCTGAGCGGCGATGAGCTCAAGCAGTACATCGATGACAACGCCAGCACCGTCAAGAAAGTCTTCGAGCAGGAAGGCTGGAGCAAGTCCTGAACCGACGACGTTGTCGAGTGGTTGACGTTGCAGGGCAGCTTCGCGCTGCCCTTCTTTTCCAGAAGGAGGGAACCGCATGACCCACAATGGCATTTCCCGTTACAGCATGGAGATCGCCACCGCGCTACTGACCGGCGCCATCGGCTTGGCGATCTGCTACGGCGCCTGGCAGGTCGGCACCGGTTGGACGCCGAGCGGGCCGGACTCAGGCTACTTCCCGTTCTGGATCGGCGTACTGGTCGTCGCCGGGAGCCTCGTCAATCTGCTGCGCACGGTCATCGGCCATCGCCACAAGGACGAAGTCTTCCTGGACGCTGTCCGTCTGCGATCGCTCGCTCGTTTCACGCTGCCGATCATCGGCTTTGCCGTCGTCTCCCTGCTGCTGGGGCTCTATGTCGGCACGACGCTCTACGTGCTGTTCGCGATGCGCCTGCAGGGCCACTACGCCTGGTGGAAATCGCTCGCCAGCGGTATCGCCATCAGCGTCTGCTTCTATCTGCTGTTCGAACTCGTATTCCAGGTGCCGCTATTGAAAGGCCCGCTGGAACACGCGTTCGGCATCTACTAAGCGTCCGTCTTCCGGAGATCGCACCATGAACAATCTCTCGCTGCTGATGGACGGCTTCGCCACCATCCTCACCTGGAATCACCTCATGATCATGGTGATCGGGGTGATGCTGGGCATGCTGGTCGGCGTGCTGCCGGGCCTGGGCGCGCCCAACGGGGTCTCGCTGCTGCTGCCGCTGACCTTCACCATGGATCCAGTCTCGGCCATCATCCTGTTGAGCTGCATGTACTGGGGCGCCCTGTTCGGCGGCTCCACCACCTCGATTCTGTTCAACATTCCCGGCGAGCCCTCGTCGGTGGCCACCACTTTCGACGGCTACCCGATGGCGCGCAACGGCGAAGCGACCCGCGCCCTGACCCTGGCATTCATGTCCGCCGGTCTGGGCGCCCTCGCCGGCGTGGTGATGATCACCCTGCTCGCCAACTGGGTGGCACAGTTCGGGCTCAAGTTTTCGTCGCCGGAATACTTCGCCGTCTACTTTCTGGCGTTCTGCAGCTTTATCGGCATGAGTTCCAGCGCGCCTTCGAAGACGCTGGTCTCGATGATGCTGGGGCTGGCGTTCGCCACCGTGGGCATGGATAGCGTTTCCGGCGGCCTGCGCCTGACTTTTGGCATTCCCGATCTGGTCAAGGGCATCAGCTTCCTGGTCGCGGTCATGGGGCTTTTCGGTATCGCCGAGCTGATGGTGACGACCGAGGAGGGTTTGAGCTTCAACGGTATCAAGAGCCGGATCCGGATCAAGGATATCCTGCGCACCATGGCCGAGCTGCCACGTTATTGGGTCTCGCTGGTGCGCAGCATTCTGATCGGAATCTGGATGGGCATCACCCCCGCCGGGCCGACCGCCGCCTCGTTCATGAGCCATGGCCTCGCCAAGCGCTTTTCCCGACATCCCGAACGGTTCGGCAAAGGCGAGCCCAACGGGATCGTCTCGCCGGAAGCGGCGGACCATTCCGCCGGCACCTCTGCGCTGCTGCCAATGTTGGCACTCGGCGTTCCCGGCTCCGCCACCGCTGCGGTCATGATGGGCGGACTGATGATCTGGGGCCTCACCCCGGGGCCGATGCTGTTCATCACGCGCCCGGATTTCGTCTGGGGCCTGATCGCCAGCATGTATCTGGGTAACGTCGTCGCGGTCATTCTGGTACTGGCGACGGTGCCGCTCTACGCCTCGATCCTGCGGGTGCCCTTCGCCATCATCGGCCCGGTCATCGTCGCGGTGATCTTTACCGGGGTCTATCAGGTCGCCAACTCGACCTTCGATTTCTGGCTGCTGCTGTGCTTCGCCCTGCTCGGCTATCTGTTCAAGAAACTCGACTATCCGGTCGCGCCGCTGGTGCTGACCATGGTGCTGGGTCATCGCGCCGAGGAAGCCTTCCGCCAGTCGATGGTCATGTCCGACGGCTCTTTGACCATCTTCTGGTCCAACTCGCTGGTCACCACGATCATGGGGCTGGGTGCGCTGATGCTGGTATGGCCATTGATCTCCAAGCTGGTCGGACTACGTGGCTGGCGCCAACGGCTGCATCGCCAGAAGCCTGGGGACCACAAGCCCTCCACGCCCGACTCTCGCGCCTGAATCTCGGCCCGCGTTCCATTCGAGGAAATCGTCCATGCATCTTTCCCACTATCTCGATGGCGGCGACCCGATCCGCTGCTGTGTGATCGGCGCCGGTGGGTTCGGTCGCAGCTTCGTGGTTCACGCCCGCCATCTGGCTACCGTCGACGCTCGTATCGTGCTCGATCTCGATCCCGATCTGGCGGCCAAGGCGCTGACCGACGCCGGCATCGAGCCCCGACTGATCCGCCATTGCCGAACGCCGGCAGAAGCCAGGCGCGCCTGGGACGATGGCAACTGGATCGTCGGCGACCGGCTGGAAGCCGTTATCGAACTGCCGCTGGACGTGGTGATCGAAGCCACCGGCCACCCTGAGGCCGGCGCCCGCCATGCCGCCCTCGCCATAGAAGCCGGGCACCATGTTGCCTTGGTGACCAAAGAAGCCGACAGCGTGGTCGGCCCCGGCCTGGCGGCCATGGCGCGTAAGCAGGGTTGCGTGATCAGCCCGGTGGATGGCGATCAGCCGGCACTGGCAATCGGCCTGATCAGTTGGGCCGAGACGGTGGGGCTGGAGATCCTCGCCGCCGGCAAGTCGAGCGAATACGATTTCGTGTTTGACCCGACCATGGAAACCATGACCAGCAACGGCCGCTGTGTCGCCGTTCCCGGCTTCGGGGAGCGCTGGGACCTGCCCGCGGGGCTGGACAACCAAGGCCATCATCAGTGGCTAGCGGATCGCAGCAGAATTGCCGGGGCGCTACCCCAGCATGCGGTGCCGGATTTGTGCGAGATGTCGATCGTCGCCAACGCCACTGGCCTGCTCCCGGATCGCCCGGCGCTGCACTATCCCATCGCGCGTCTCAACGAGATCGCCGAGCTGTTCGTGCCGGTCGCCGACGGCGGGCTGTTGACGCGGACGCCGGCACTGGAAGTCTTCCACTGCCTGCGTCGGCCGGACGAATTCAGCCTCGCGGGTGGCGTATTCGTGGTCGTGCGCGGTCATGATCGCGCCAGCTGGCAGATGCTGGCCGAGAAAGGCCATCTGGTCAGCCGGCGTGGCGACAGCGCGATGCTGCCGCTTCCGCGTCACCTGCTCGGTCTCGAAGCCGCGACCACCCTGTTGGAAATGGTGCGTCGCGGCGTCCCTAGCGGCGTCGCCCAGCCAAGGCCGCACGTCGATCTGATCGCGATGGCCGAAGCGGACCTGGCCGAAGGCACCACGCTCACCGCTCATGGCCACCATCACAGCATCGACCAGGTATCTTCGGCGCTGGTGCCGGCCAGTGCGCTCGGCGACGACGCCCCGCTGCCCTACTATCTTGCTGCCAACCGAGTGTTGATGCGCTCGGTCCGCGCGGGCGAGCCCATTCGTGTGCGTGACGTCGCGATCGATCAAAGCTCATACCTGTGGAAGTTGCGCCAGACTCAGGATGCCCTGTTCTTCGCCCCGGCCATGTCCACCAGCAACATGTCCGCCAGCAACATGTCCGCCAGCAGCATGCCCTCTGGCACCGAGTCTTCTATCTTTAAGCCTTCTATCCCTGACGCTAACGAGAATCCGAGATGACTTCCGACCTTTCCGACTGGCCGATTGCGGCTGCCATGCTGCCTTTCTCCAACCGGCTGGCAGATGGCACTCCGCTCCAGGAGGCCAGCGCCGAGCAATGGCAGCCGCTGTTCCAGGAGATCGCCGAGGCGGGCTTCGATCGTGTCGATCTCTCCGATAACTGCTTTCGCCCCGGCGACCTGTCGAGCGCCCAACTGGACGCCCTCGCCAGCGTGATCAAATCCGCGCGTCTAGTACCCAGTTCGATCTCGGTAGTGCGCTCGAGCGTGATCGACGAGCGCCATGGCAACGACCACCTCGCCTACAGCCATCGCTCGCTGGAGGCCGCGGCCAGGCTCGGTATCGGCACCGTGTCGATCGGCCTGCACCGCCCCCTGACCGAGGCCCAGCAGCGCCAGCTCTGGTTCTGGACGGTCGAAGGCCACCGCGACGATCCCGACGATCCCGACGATCGGGCACAGTGGCAGAAGGCAGTGACTCGTATCCGCGAACTCGGCCAGCACGCCGCCGAGCTGGGCATCGTGCTGTCGCTAGAGATGTACGAAGACACCTACCTCGGCAGCGCCGATTCGGCCGTCGCCATGGTCGAGGAGATCGGATTGCCATCGGTGGGCTTGAATCCGGACATCGGTAACCTGATCCGCCTGCACCGTCCGGTCGAGCCATGGCTCGAGGCTTTCCACAAGGTGCTGCCGTGGTCGAACTTCTGGCACGCCAAAAACTACATGCGCGACGAGGACACCGAGCGGGGGCACTATGTCGCCTTTCCAGCACCGATGGAGAGCGGCCTGATCAATTATCGTCAGGCGATGAAACTTGCCGTCGAAGCCGGCTTTCGCGGCGTGATCTGTCTTGAGCATTACGGCGGCGACGGTCTCAGCGTCTGCGCCGCCAATCAACGCTACCTGCGCGAACGCGTCCTGCCCGCCTGTCGCCATGTCACTCAAGGCTTGAGCCAAGTCAAGCAACCCTCACTGAAATAGCCGGCTGCCGGCGGGGTCGGCCAGTCGCGTGTTGGCACGTCATTCGAGGGTAACTGTTCGAGAAGCTGAGTCAGGAAATGACTGCTGCCGCGAATTGACTTCAGTTATTCGAGTTGTGGCCGCTAATATCAAAGATATTGCCCTCGACCCAGCGGGAACGCCGATATCGTTGAACGATCGAGCCACTTATTTTCCTTACCCGACAGGTGAGCATGACAATCACTGTTTATGGCATCGATCAAACACCTGCTCTGAATCAGCTTGTACGCAGCACCGCGCACTCCGCCGACTGTCCCTGGGGCGTGTTCTACTGGACCAGCGAGTCAAACTGGTCAGCGCTTGCCTGCTTTGGCATGCCGCGTCCCGCAGCACTCGACCCCGATAGCGTGTCGCACCTGCGTAACGCACTCAGCCAGACCGATCTCCTAGCGATCAACGATACCCGCGCCGAAACAGCCCTGATGCTACCGGGGCTGCGACCGCCGGGCGGGCGCGAAATACGCTTTATCGCTGCCGTGCCGGTCAAGGGTCGCCACAACGAGATACTCGGCGCCCTGTTAATTGCCGACCATGAACCGCATGCCGGCTTGAGCGCGGCACAACGCTACGTATTGCACACGCACGCCGTGCAACTGGCGTTTCGGCTCGACGCTCATAACGTGCATGACACGCCCAGTGCGCCTAGCCCGGTGATTTCGGAGCGCCTGCGCCTGCTCGAGTCCGTCGTGGTACACGCCAACGACGCCGTCCTGATCACCGAAGCCGAGCCTATCGAACTTCCCGGCCCGCGCATCGTTTATTGCAATGCAGCCTTTACGAGAACCACCGGCTACAGCGAAGCGGAAGTGCTGGGCAAGACCCCGCGCCTGCTGCAAAACGAGCAAACCAATCGCCAAGCGCTCGACCGCCTCAAGGCAGCGCTTAGAAAGTGGCAGCCCGTCGAGGTGGAACTGCTCAACACACGCCGTGACGGCAGCGAGTTCTGGGTCGAACTCAGCATCGTGCCAGTGGCCGACGAGCGCGGCTGGTTCACACACTGGGTCTCGGTGCAACGCGACATCAGTGAGCGCAAACAGGCCGAAGAAATCAGCAATCAGGCGCGCATTGCTCAAGCTGAAAAACTGGCACTGGAAGCCAAGCTGCTTGAACGTCAGCGCATTGAGGCAACGCTGTCCTACGCAGCGTTTCACGATGATCTGACCAAACTGTACAACCGCGCTTTCGTCATGGATCGGCTCAACAAAGTGCTAAGTCGCAAGCATGGCGGCAAACCACTGCAAGCCACCGTGCTCTTTCTGGATCTGGATCGTTTCAAGCTGGTCAACGACAGCTTGGGGCATCGCGCCGGCGATCTACTGCTCATGGAAGTGGCACGCCGTCTGGAAAGCTGCCTGCGTGGCGGCGATACACTGGCCCGGGTTGGCGGTGACGAGTTCGTGATAGTGGTCGAGGGTGAGGAGCACGATCGGGTGGCAGTCCAATTGGCCCAGGAGATAATCGACCAACTGCAGACGCCGTTCAGACTGAGTGACCAGGATATTTTCACATCCTGCAGTATCGGTATCGTCGGTGTCAGTGAAGAGTACACCACCCCTGAAGAACTGCTGCGTGATGCCGATGTAGCCATGTATGCCGCCAAAGCCCATGGAACCGGAAATTTCACCCCCTTTACCGGTTCGATGCGCACCAACGCCGTTGAGGCTCTGTCGCTGCAAAACGACTTGAAGAATGCCATTGCGCAAAGTGAATTTTCTCTTCACTACCAGCCCATTTACGACTCGCTAACGGGTGCACTCTGGGGTGTCGAATCACTGATTCGCTGGCATCACCCGCAGCGCGGCCTGGTATCGCCCGCTACTTTCATTCCTATCGCCGAAGAGATCGGCGTGATTCGCGAGATTGGTCGCTGGGTCATGGATCAGGCATGTAAACAATTACAAGCTTGGACCCAACAATATCCCGAGCTGGAATTGCACCTGAGCGTGAACGTTTCGGCCCGGGAGCTGAAGCAATATCAATTCATTGCGGAAGTGCAATCCATACTGGAGACCAGCGGCTTCCCGGCGAATCGCCTGCAGATCGAAGTGACCGAAAATGTCTTTCTTCACGATCCGGCGTTAGTCGGGCAAGTACTGGAAAAATTGCGGTCGCTGGACGTGCAGGTTGCGCTCGATGATTTCGGCACCGAGTATTCCTCGCTGGGCTACATCGACAAATACCAGATCGATTCGATCAAGATCGACCGCTCGTTCGTGCTGCGCATGCTGACCCACAGGCGCACGATGGCCATCGTGCAAAGCATTCTCGGCCTGGGGCAGGCGCTGGATGTAAAAATCGTCGCCGAGGGCGTCGAAACCCAAGCACAACTCGATATGCTCAAGGCCATGGGCTGTCCTTATGTACAGGGCTTCCTGCTGGCTCGGCCCATGCCGCCACAAAAAATGGCCAAGTTGTTGCTGACGCTGGCCGAGGGTTATCAAGCCTCGAGTCAGTAACGTTTTCAAACTGGATAAGCGGCTGTGCGCCAATCCGGACTACCGCTCGACGCACGCAGACGACCTTAGACTCGCGTCAATCGGCAGGGCTAGATAAATCACTCTCGCCTCGATGCTTCACGCGTCAGACGATAGCTATGCTCAGAAGCCAAGCTCGACACGAGGCGTCATGAACATCACTCATCTTGAACACGCCATCATCGCCGTCGCCTTTCAGTGCCTGCTGTGGCCGCTCGTCGGCCGTTGGGTGGGCGGTTCGCTGATCGTCGCGGTATTTCTGGGGCGCGAAATCGCTCAACACGAGTACGCCGGGGGCGGCCCCAACCATGTCGCCTATCTCTACGGGCTGTTCCATCACTGGTCGTTGGACTCCAGCTTCGATGTCCTCTCTCCCGCCGTCGCCTGCGCCGTGCTGGCATTGATCGCTCCCGGCAGCCCGGTGTGGCAAACGCTGAAAGGCCGCCGAACGAATTCCGTCAGTCGCAGTCAACCGTGAACAGGCTTTCAGGAGATAACCCATGGGATTACGCTTTCGCCGCATGCTGCGGCTGGCACCAGGGCTGCGGGTTCGGCTCGACAATCATGGCCCGACGCTCTCGATCGGGCCTCGCGGCGCCAATCTGAATTTCAGCCGTCGCGGCATTCATAGCCACGCAGGTATTCCCGGCTCCGGTGTCTACCATCGACAATCACTATGAAGCGGACATCACGAACGGGGAAGGCGGGAAAGAAGAAGCGCTAGCCGGCAGCCGGTCAAAAAAGACCCGGCCCGAAGGCCGGGCAAGTACGCAGGGGATTGTCCCCAGCGCCATTATCGATCGGTTGGCGCGCCACAACAGTTTGATTTGTCTCGTCACTTTGAGGGAGATTCACTCGGATTGGCTATTCGCTCAAGGCAAACTTTAACCCCATATCGACATGCAGCGCAGTCGTGTCATAAAGCGGCAGATCGCAATCCTGCTGCCGCAGTAGCAACGCGATTTCCGTACACCCCAGAATCACACCTTGCGCGCCCTGCGCCTGAAGCCTGGCGACGATCTCTTGATAAACCTGTCGCGACGATTCGTTGATCACGCCGTGGACCAGTTCTTCGAAGATGATTCGATGAACGCTATCCCGATCTTCCCGAGACGGCACCAGGCAGGAAACGCCATGCTCGTCGAGTAACCGACCTCGATAGAAATCCTGCTCCATCGTGAAGCGTGTCCCCAGCAGGCCGACCTGATCGATGCCATCGGCGCGCAATCGTGCCCCGGTGCCATCGGCAATATGGAGAAAAGGAATGTTCAGCGCCGACTCGATCGCACCGGCTACCTTGTGCATGGTATTGGTCGCCAGCAGCAGGCATTCGGCACCCGCGGCTTCGACCTGACGGGCCGCTTGCGCCAGCGCCTCCCCTGCCTGATCCCAATCACCACTCTGCTGCAGCGCCTCGATCTCGGCAAAGTCGACGCTGACCATCGCGATCTTCGCCGAATGATACCCGCCGAGACGGTCGCGCACGCCTTCATTGAGCAGACGGTAATAGCTCTGCGTGGACTCCCAGCTCATGCCGCCCAGCACGCCGATGGTTTTCATTGCGACTCCGATCCTGTTCTCGACTGATTCGGTTTTATCGCATATCGGCGGGAGCAAGCCAACGTAGTGATCCGGAGCCTCCCGGCCGGCGGCCCCCTTGCCCGAGGCGAGTAGTGGTGCATCGAAAGCGAGTAGCCTAGCCGCTCGTCGAAGTAAGCTACGACATCGACGACTAAAGCTTCGAACTGCAGCTGCGAACTGCAGGTTGATAGATAACCGATTCAGACGAGCCGCTGAAAGGCGGCTGGATTGAGAGACGAGGGAGAAATTCCAACCCAGTGGCTATTTTTTCGTGCGGCGCGCCCTACTTAGGCGGCGCTGATCGTATGCACTTCCAGGTTGACCTTCAGCGCCTTGCGCACGGCACCAAGGATGGCCGCCAGGTTATCCATGCCAGGATTACCGGATGAGGACAGCATGCGATGCAAACTCTTGCTGGGTCGTCCAGTCTCTTCGGCTAACGTTTCGAACCCGACCGTGGCGTTTACCAAGTCGCGCAGCATCACTCGGGCGCTGTCCGGCTCGCCATTAAGGAACAGCGTAACCGCCTCATCTAGCATTGCCTTGGCGAATGCCGGGTCTCGCTCCACGCGAGCAGCGATGGTTGTCCTGAAATCACGGGACAGTGCCATATCATTTCCCTCCCTTCTTCGCCTGACGCTTACGCCGCTTGTAGTCCTCGCGTAGCACCTTGGCGTTGTCGATATCGGCCTGTTGGCGTTTCTTCATGCCGCCGCCAAACAGGATGATCAACTCTTCTCCATCTCGCGCCAGATAGATCCGATACCCTGGTCCACAATGCGGTACTCACCGATCCCCTCGAACCATTTGATATTCGAGGTGTTACCCATCGACATACGGTACTCAGCACTGGCCACCTTGGCAGCCGCTTGGACATCGAGCCCTTCGAACCACTCCTAGTAGGGGCTGGATCCATCGTCGCGCAGGAATTCTCGGTGCTCGATCTTCATACTTAATAAAGTAACCTATAAGTTACTATGCGGCATGATAACTCGCTCTCTCAACCGCCCACTTCGGCTTGTAGCCCCACCACACGCTATCGAAAGTCAGCTGCGGATCGTCCGGCTGCCGACGAACGGATGAGATCCACGTGCCCGGTGCCACGTTGTAGCGTGGTGTCGGCGGATCATCGACGCGAAGCTCACCGATCCGGTGAGCGAATCGCGGGTAGGTACTTTAGAGGGAGAAGCGGCTGCACATAAGCTATAGCGTAGACGGAAAAACAGCTTTTCTTTGATGGGCAACGAGTTCCACGCGGCTGCCATAGTCTAGTATGGTATCCATGAGTCCTTGACGCGTCGCTCATTGAAGCGATGAGCAGATAAGCAAGCAGTAGAAAAATAGCCATGCACTACTTATATTAGCCCTCGTCGCTACTGGCTTTTGGACTTTCAATATTGTTTATAAGCTTATTTAATTTTGCTTCAACTCTATCCGCATAGCTCTCATATTTCGAAGCGGACTCGTAGCTTATGGATTCCGATTCAGAATGTACAGCAACGTTACGGAGCTGATATAAAGCCAGTAACATCTTATGTAATTCCGGGTCAATCAAGTCCTTTTCGGCCAACCCCCTTATAATTTTAGAATCAATTCTATAGGAGACACCCTCCTTCTTTGCAAGCATGCGCAACAGTAAAGATATTCTTCTCCAAGACTCAACCACCGCGCCAACAGAGTTACTTGTCCCCCTAGTAGATGAGCCATCCGCATCAGGGTATGAGAGCCGAAAGCGACTCCGATATTTGGCACCATGCCGGTCAGTGTGATGCTTTTTAATAGCAGCCTCGCTATTTTTCTGATTCCTAGCCTTATCATCTTCGGAGGAAAACTCATCAGGTAGATCATCCTTTACAAACTCTGATTTCAGGCCTTCATCATCCGTTAAACCAGTCTCGGCAAATCCAGCATCATCTGTGCATTTGGACTCAGAGCTTTCATCGTATGAAGCTTCTTCCAACTTCAGCTTGAAGTAGGTGTCGTATACGCGAACCTCTGCAAGCCTAGAGAGAAAACGAGCAAGCTCGGGTCTGATAGCGTATAGCACCAGCCCAATCGCAACAGGCCATGCCAAGCTGTTTATGACGTCTACAAGATTATCATCACCTAATGTCAAAAGAAGAACAAAATAGACAGCGCCTCCCCAGAACAGAATTCCAAGCGGAGTTCCCTGCAGAAACCATGAAAAAAAAGATTTAATTTTAAGCTTTTCCATTTTTGTCTCGTTCATTAACAGCATCGAGCTTTTTGACTGGCAGACTATTATAAAGAGCGGAAACTTCCTTTAAGCGAGTAATTCTATCCTGCACAATAAAGTTTAGTAGCTCGAAGGCTTTACCAACCCCATCGCTTAGTTCAGAATCTTGAATCTCACCGGGATGAACCGATTCGTTACCAATAATCCTTATTGCATCTAGGGCCATCTGTACTTCTCTGGGCAGTCCGTCAGATACCAGCTCACCTATCGCTTTATTTATGTTTTTGCTTTTACCTAGAATGGAACACAAAACTTGTAAAGAAAGGCGTAATAGTGCGGCGGCGGCTCTGGGAGAATGTGCGAAAACTTCGCGGGCCTCGTTAAAATATACTTTAGCATCGTTCGGCATATCTTCATGAGCTGCAGGTAGATGTACGACTATCGGATAAAGCATTTTTTTGTGAAACTGCTTAGGAAAATGATATTCGTCAGACCAATAGGAATATTTTTCACAATGCGCACAACGGCACAACCATAGATGTGGAGATCCATCTCCGAACAGGATCTCCCAGCGCATATTTGCGTATGCGCTACATAGAGGACAAGTGAAAGCATTAGCTCGAAATGTAGGTGGGTAAAACATTATTTTGAGACTCCAAGTTCAGAAAACCCTTCCAACCTTCCGCCATGCCTGCCCGATGATCTCCATCCCGCCGAGATCCTCAGGCTTGATCAGCTCCCGCTCGTAAGCCGGATTATCGCTGATCAGTATCCACGCTCCACCGGCGACACGCTGCACGCGCTTTAGTCGTAGCTCATCGCCCATGCGGAGTAGGAAAACGCCGTCGGGAGTGCGCTGGACTCGATTCACCAGCACCTGCTCGCGGTCGCGGATCGTGTCGCCCATGGAACCTTGGATGAACCAAGCCACAATCTGCTCAAAGCCCATGAAAAGCCCGTATCCAGCTTGGCAAGCCGCAACGCTTCGCTAACCATAATGGCACGCGAAAGTCTCGACGGAAACACGATGTCACACTTGAATCTGAATCTACAGAGGACCATCGTCGATCAGATCGACTCTTATTGATGGCGGTTGAGGAACAGCAAGAAGATTGCCAGCTCGCTTTGCGAGGCCGTTTGTCGGCGCTCGAAAAACAAAACCGTGGGCGTCTCGGTGCGAACCGGAGGGTTCTCATATCCTCCCCCTTTTGGCGCCAAATTCCAGGCATAAAAAGCCGGCTACTGAGAGCCGGTTCTTTTCAATTCGTGGCGGAGGTAAAAACAACAGCGGAGGGATTGCTGACGCTTGTCGGCGCTCGAAAACCAAAACCGCGAGCGCCTCGGTGCGAACCGGGGGGTTCTCATCTCCTCCCCCTTCTGGCGCCAAATTCCAGGCATAAAAAAACCGGCTGTTGAAAGCCGGTTCTTTTCAATTCGTGGCGGAGGGGGAGGGATGGGCGTCGCTACGCTCCGCCGCCCGGCGCTACGCGCCTTGGCTCGAACCGGAGGGTTCTCATCCACTCCCCCGCTTTTCGCTTTATCCTAGACATGAAAAAGCCGGCTACTCGAGCCGGCTGATTCAGAATTCGTGGCGGAGGGGGAGGGATTCGAACCCTCGAAGCCTTGCGACTTACACACTTTCCAGGCGTGCTCCTTCGACCACTCGGACACCCCTCCGCATTGTCATCCCGACCGTTTCGGCTGTGCCGCACCGTTCAGAACGGCGCACATAGTAACGAGCTAAGCCTGTGATCGCAAGCCATTTTCTCTTTACCGTCGCCCTTTTACCTCTATGGGCACCACCGAGGCGTCAGGTCCATCGCTCGACGTAGTCATCCGGATTGCGTATCTGCATGCCAGGATAACGACCGCCCGGCTGCCCCAGGTACAGATAGCCGATCAGCTCTTCCTCATCGCCGAGACCAAGACCGTGCCAGACCGTCTTGTCATGTGCGTAGGTGCCGGTGCGCCACATGGCGCCGAGGCCTTGGGCATAGGCGGCGTAGAGCATGGCATGGGCCGCGCAGCCGGCCGAAATGATCTGCTCGACCGGTGGCACCTTGGGCAGGCCCGGCGTGACATTGGCGATCACGGCGATGATCATCGGTGCGCGTTTGGGCTTCTTGCGCGCAGCGTCGAGGTTGCCTTCATCGATATGCGGGTTGGCCTGATAATCGGACTGGGCGAAAAGCTCCCCTAGTCGATCCAGCCCTTCCCCACTGATCTCGATGAAGCGATACGGCGTCATTTCCTTGTGGTCCGGCGCCCGCAGCGCGGCACGATAGAGGGCGTCGAGCTGTTCGGCGGTCGGTGCGGGGCCGGCCAGCTTGCCCATCGAACGGCGCTGATGCAGTAGTTCCAGAGCGTCCATGTTCGGCTTCTCCATCCAGGCACGTGGTTGAACGAATGTTCTTAAAGGAATGCTCTTGACCGAATGCTCTTGACCGAATGCTCTTGACCAAGTGTTGAGCAGAATATCGGATGCGATTGCAGATCGCCCGACTCTACGTCAAAAGCGTTACTGCCGCAGCAGCCGTGCCGGCAGCG
>NZ_MSDP01000075.1:0-261 GCF_001937155.1 Salinicola sp. MH3R3-1
AAGTGTTATCCGGAATCACTGGGCGTAAAGCGTCTGTAGGTGGTTCGAAAAGTCCACTGTTAAAAATTGAGGCTTAACCTCAAAGATGCCGTGGAAACTTTCAAACTAGAGTATGGTAGGGGTAGAGGGAATTTCCAGTGGAGCGGTGAAATGCGTAGATATTGGAAAGACCACCGATGGCGAAGGCACTCTACTGGGCCATTACTGACACTGAGAGACGAAAGCTAGGGGAGCAAATGGGATTAGAAACCCTAGTAGTCC
>NZ_MSDP01000076.1:0-1319 GCF_001937155.1 Salinicola sp. MH3R3-1
TGTCGCAGCAGCGTGTCGAGCCCGTCGTCGCCGTGATGGCAGGTGAGTCCGTCGATCTGTTTGGGCGAGCGACTCCAACCGAGGACCGGATAACCATCGGCGGCGAGCATCTGCGCCACCCGCGTGCCGATGGCGCCGAGACCCAGCACGCCGATCGGCCAGTCGGGCTTGTCGACCACGGGCACCTCGCGCCATTCGCTCGTCGCCTGCTGACGCCGGTAGCGGTCGAAGTCGCGCTGGAAATGCAGCACGCCGTAGCGCGCATAGTCGCCGATCAACTCGCCCATACCGGCGTCGCGCAGCTTGACGATGGGGAGCTCGCGGGGCAGCGAGGGGTTCTGTAATAGGGCATCCACCCCGGCACCCAGATTGACGATGCCCTTGAGCGCCGTCTGTTCGTCGAACACCGAAGCCGGCGGCTTCCAGGCGACCAAGTAATCGACCTGCGGGTTGCCGCTGTCCTTCGCGACGACAATTTCGGCGGTCGGCAGGCGCTCGCGCAGAATGTGGCGCCATTGCTCGGCATCGTTGTGATAGATCAGGACTCGCATCTGAGCTCCGTCATTGTGTTGTTGGATGGATTAGTGCCGTATCAACATCATCGCAGCTCGCAGCTCGCAGCTCGCAGCTCGCAGCTCGCAGCTCGCAGCTCGCAGCTCGCAGCTCGCAGCTCGTCGCTCGTGGCCTTCAATAAGCGATTTCCAGCATCGGCGGCGGCGCTTCGCCCAGCAGCTGGCTCAGCACGTCCAGCCCGCTGGCAAGACGCGCCAGATCCGGTTCGGCCCCCAGGCTGATACGCACGCGGCGCGGCATCGCGGACTGTTCGACCAGAAACGGCTGCGCGGTGGTGATGGCGACGCCTTCCTGGCGGGCCTGCTGCTGTAGCTCTTCCGCCCGCCACGGTTCGGGAAGCGCCAGCCAGATATGCAGGCTGCTGGGGCGCGATTCGATGGCATGGCCCGCCAGCTTGCGGGCGGCCAGTGCCTGGCGCTCCGCCAGCAGTTGGCGCTGCTCGTGCGCCAGGGTGTCGACCATGCCGCTGGCCAGCCAGTAATCCGCAATTTCGAAGACCAGCGGCGTCGCCATCCAACTGGTGGCGCGCAGTCTCGGCAACGTGTGATGCATCTGCCCACGGGGCACGCTGAGATAGCCGGCGCGCAGCCCGGGGACGGTCGCCTTGGTCAGGCTGGTGACGTGGAAACTCTGCTGGGGCAGGCGGGCGGTCAACGGGGTCAATCCCTCGGGCTCCAGCAGCGCATGGACGTCGTCCTCGATCAGCCACACGTCGTGACGCAGCAGGATATCGGCCACGACATCGC
>NZ_MSDP01000077.1:0-331 GCF_001937155.1 Salinicola sp. MH3R3-1
GGCGCCCGGTGACGGCAATGAAGAAACCGCGCCGTCCGCGGCGTGAAGACTCCTGATTCCCGCGTCGTGACCAGCGCCTCGGGGCGGGAAAAAATACTTGCCTGCTCCGAGGGTTATGAGTAATATGTGCGCCCAGTCGGGAAGGGTCGTTAGCTCAGTTGGTAGAGCAGTTGGCTTTTAACCAATTGGTCGTAGGTTCGAATCCTACACGACCCACCATCGATCTCTTCCTCGCCTTCATGGCACCGATTCGGCACTCCCCGCCGGTCGTACGTTCTGGGTCGTTAGCTCAGTTGGTAGAGCAGTTGGCTTTTAACCAATTGGTCGTAGG
>NZ_MSDP01000078.1:0-1407 GCF_001937155.1 Salinicola sp. MH3R3-1
TTCACACATTCAGGTTTTCGACTACGGGGCTATCACCCGCTACGGCCGGCCTTTCCAGGCACGTTCGTCTAACCAGTCACATGCTTAAGGGCTACTCCCCGTTCGCTCGCCGCTACTAGGGGAATCTCGGTTGATTTCTTTTCCTCCGGGTACTTAGATGTTTCAGTTCTCCGGGTTCGCTTCCCAACACCTATGGATGCAGTGTGGGATACCCAGCTTATGCTGGGTGGGTTTCCCCATTCGGAAATGTCCGGGTCGCAGGTTGTTTGCCACCTCACCGAACCTTATCGCAGGCTACAACGTCCTTCATCGCCTCTGGCTGCCAAGGCATCCACCGTGTGCGCTTAATCGCTTGACCATATAACCCGAAAGGGTCTGGTCAGTGATTAAATCATTCGACAATTGCCGGATACGCTTGAGACGTATCTCGTTTCGTTCTTCTCCGAAGAGAAGAACTGTCAGCATGATCCAAATTGTTAAAGAGCGACTGCTGAAAGCAGTTGAAAACCCTCATCTTGCGATGAACGCTTTCAACTAATTTCAACATCAAGACTGTTAGGTATGTTCCTGCGGTAGGAACTGGTGGAGCCTAGCGGGATCGAACCGCTGACCTCCTGCGTGCAAGGCAGGCGCTCTCCCAGCTGAGCTAAGGCCCCATGATAATCCAAATACTGGAAATCTTTTTGAGACAAGGCAAAGGACGACGACGTTTATGGGGTATAAGCGAGTCGGACTTTAACGCTGAATCAAGAAGATTTTGGTGGGTCTGGGCAGACTCGAACTGCCGACCTCACCCTTATCAGGGGTGCGCTCTAACCAACTGAGCTACAGACCCAGCACCGTATCAACTGCTAAGCCTATCCTGTAGATCGGTCAGCCGACCTCACCCTCCTTTCCATTTAAGGTCAGGGGGTGCGCTCTAACCAACTGAGCTACAGACCCAAACAGTCTTGCTCTGGCCGATCAGGTAATTGATTGTGGACACTTGAACCACGCTAAGCTGGTCGTTTAAGGAGGTGATCCAGCCGCAGGTTCCCCTACGGCTACCTTGTTACGACTTCACCCCAGTCATGAACCACACCGTGGTGATCGCTCTCCCGAAGGTTAAGCTAACCACTTCTGGTGCAGTCCACTCCCATGGTGTGACGGGCGGTGTGTACAAGGCCCGGGAACGTATTCACCGTGACATTCTGATTCACGATTACTAGCGATTCCGACTTCACGGAGTCGAGTTGCAGACTCCGATCCGAACTGAGGCCGGCTTTCTGGGATTCGCTCCATCTCGCGATCTCGCAGCCCTTTGTACCGGCCATTGTAGCACGTGTGTAGCCCTACCCGTAAGGGCCATGATGACTTGACGTCGTCCCCACCTTCCTCCGGTTTGTCACCGGCAGTCTCCTTAGAGTT
>NZ_MSDP01000079.1:0-733 GCF_001937155.1 Salinicola sp. MH3R3-1
AACGCTGTTCTCGCCGGTAGTCTGGGTATCGGCGACGGCGACCGGCGCATCGTTGGCGCCGGTTACGGTGATGGTGACCGTCTTGGGCTCGCTGACGCCGCCGTCGTTATCGGTGGCGGTGTAGCTGAAGGTAACCTCACGGCTCTCGCCCGCGGCCAGACTGTCGAAGTCGGCACCCGGCGCGAAGCTGTAGCTGCCGTCGGCGTTGAACCTGAGACTACCATTGCCCTGACCTACGCCAGTGTCGAGCGCGTAGCTGGCGATGGTGCCGTCGACATCGGTCGCTGCCGGCACTTGCCCGCCGAGGACGGTGTTCTCGCCGGTAGTCTGGGTATCGGCGCGGGCGACCGGCGCATCGTTGGTGCCCGTGACGGTGATCGTCACGGTCTTCGGCTCGCTAACGCCGCCGTCGTTATCGGTGGCGGTGTAGCTGAAGGTGACCTCACGGCTCTCGCCCGCGGCCAGACTGTCGAAGTCGGCGCCCGGGGTGAAGGTGTAGCTACCGTCGGTATTGAACGCCAACGACCCGTTGCCCTGACCTACGCCGGTGTCGAGTACGTAGCTGGCGATGGTGCCATCGACATCGGTCGCTGCCGGTACCTGACCGGTCAGCGCCGCGTTCTCGCCGGTGGTCCGAGTATCAGCGGCAGCTACCGGCGCATCATTGGTGCCGGTGACGGTAATCGTCACCGTCTTGGGCTCGCTCACCCCGCCGTCGTTATCGGTGGCGGTG
>NZ_MSDP01000080.1:0-292 GCF_001937155.1 Salinicola sp. MH3R3-1
GTGCCAGCAGCCGCGGTAATACGAAGGGGGCTAGCGTTGCTCGGAATTACTGGGCGTAAAGCGCACGTAGGCGGACTTTTAAGTCAGGGGTGAAATCCCGGGGCTCAACCCCGGAACTGCCTTTGAAACTAGAAGTCTTGAGTTCGAGAGAGGTGAGTGGAATTCCGAGTGTAGAGGTGAAATTCGTAGATATTCGCAAGAACACCAGTGGCGAAGGCGGCTCACTGGCTCGATACTGACGCTGAGGTGCGAAAGCGTGGGGAGCAAACAGGATTAGATACCCTAGTAGTCC
>NZ_MSDP01000081.1:0-684 GCF_001937155.1 Salinicola sp. MH3R3-1
GCGACGGATGTCGGCGCTGGCAACGGCAGCCTGGCGTTCAACGCCGACGGCAGTTACAGCTTCACCCCGGGCGCCAACTTCGACAGTCTGGCTGCGGGCGAGAGCCGCGACGTGACCTTCAGCTATACCGCTACCGATAATGCCGGTGGCGTCAGCGAGCCCAAGACCGTCACTATTACCGTCACCGGCACCAACGATGCGCCGGTGGCCGTGGCCGATACCCAGGCTACCGGCGAGAACACCGTTCTCAGTGGTCAAGTGCCGGCAGCGACCGATATTGACGGTACGATCGTGGGTTACGACCTGTCGACGGATGTCGGTGCCGGCAACGGCAGCCTGACGTTCAACGCCGACGGCTCCTACAGCTTCACGCCCGGCACCGACTTCGACAGTCTGGCTGCCGGTGAGAGCCGTGACGTGACCTTCAGCTACACCGCCACCGATAACGACGGCGGCGTTAGCGAGCCCAAGACGGTGACGATCACCGTGACCGGCACCAACGATGCGCCGGTGGCCGTCGCCGATACCCGGACCACCGGCGAGAACAGCGTTCTCAGTGGGCAGGTGCCGGCGGCGAGTGACGTCGATGGCACGATAGCCGGTTACGACCTGGCGACGGATGTCGGTACCGGCAACGGAACGCTGAACTTCAACGCCGACGGTTCCTACACCTTCACGCCGGGT
>NZ_MSDP01000082.1:0-627 GCF_001937155.1 Salinicola sp. MH3R3-1
CCACTACCGGGCAGATTCCTATGCATTACTCACCCGTCCGCCGCTCGCCACCAGGGAGCAAGCTCCCCGTGCTGCCGCTCGACTTGCATGTGTTAGGCCTGCCGCCAGCGTTCAATCTGAGCCATGATCAAACTCTTCAGTTTAAAGTCTGATAGTCCTTACTTCTCTCCTCCCGAAGAACAAGAAGAAAAGCGGACCAAACTTGGTTCAAGGTCAAACGAATCTTGACGAGTCGCTTGCCTCGATATGTCGTGACTGGCTGTCACGCGAGAACAAGCGCCCACATCAATTACCTGATCGATTGTTAAAGAGCGTCCTTACTTGAAGCGCTTTGCTTCTGCCGTCGAACCCAAGTGCTTGTCAGCGCTTGTTTTCTGGGCCGCCGTAAGGAGTGGCGTATTTTAAGGATCTGGGTGAGGATGTCAACGTCTTTCTTGTCGAATCCTGCCTGGCGCCGTTGCTGCTTATCGGCGCCGATCCTTGAAGAACTGGGAAGCAATCTTACTGGCCTCACCGCCTTGCGTCAACCGATTTCTTCAATCAAATCAAACGCTTGGAATCCTTCTCGCTGTCCCCGAAAACCTCTCTCGGCGGCAGCGGATGCGTACTTTACGGACCCGCCGCCGA
>NZ_MSDP01000083.1:0-582 GCF_001937155.1 Salinicola sp. MH3R3-1
CCCCGTGCTGCCGCTCGACTTGCATGTGTTAGGCCTGCCGCCAGCGTTCAATCTGAGCCATGATCAAACTCTTCAGTTTAAAGTCTGATAGTCCTTACTTCTCTCATCCCGAAGAACAAGAAGAAAAGCGGACCAAACTTGGTTCAAGGTCAAACGAATCTTGACGAGTCGCTTGCCTCGATATGTCGTGACTGGCTGTCACGCGAGAACAAGCGCCCACATCAATTACCTGATCGATTATTAAAGAGCGCCCCTACTTGAAGCGCTTCGCTTCTGCCATCGAACCCAAGTGCTTGTCAGCGCTTGTTTTCTGGGCCGCCGTAAGGAGTGGCGTATTTTAAGGATCTGGGCGAGGATGTCAACGTCTTTCTTGTCGAATCCTGCCTGGCGCCGTTGCTGCTTAGCGGCGCCGATCCTTGAAGAACTGGGAAGCAATCTTACTGGCCTCACCGCCTTGCGTCAACCGATTTCTTCAATCAAATCAAACGCTTGGAATTCTTCTCGCTGTCCCCGAAAACCTCTCTCGGCGGCAGCGGATGCGTACTTTACGGGCCCGCCGCCGAGTTGGCAAGCCCCTGAGTC
>NZ_MSDP01000010.1:0-122912 GCF_001937155.1 Salinicola sp. MH3R3-1
AATTACCTGATCGATTGTTAAAGAGCGTCCTTACTTGAAGCGCTTTGCTTCTGCCATCGAACCCAAGTGCTTGTCAGCGCTTGTTTTCTGGGCCGCCGTAAGGAGTGGCGTATTTTAAGGATCTGGGTGAGGATGTCAACGTCTTTCTTGTCGAATCCTGCCTGGCGCCGTTACTGCTTGTCGGTGCCGATCCTTGAAGAACTGGGAAGCAATCTTACTGGCTTCACCGCCTTGCGTCAACCGATTTATTCAATCAAATCAAACGCTTGGAATCCTTCTCGCTGTCCCCGAAGACCTCTCTCGGCGGCAGCGGATGCGTACTTTACGGACCCGCTGCCGAGTTGGCAAGCCCTTCATGACAACTTTTTGACCCGCCTGGATTTATGCGGACCCGCTGACGGCCTCGCCGCCCTTCCTTCAGAAACCCGAACGCCCGCGCAGGGCGGGCGTTTCAGCACTGTTCAGCGAATTCGATTCAACCTGTCAGCGATTCGGCTCCACCTGACCTAGCCAAGCGTGACACGCGCGTAGCGCTTCTTGCCGGCCTGAATCACGTAGCTCTTTCCGGTGTCGAGCATTGCGCTCTTGGCTGCGACTTCGCCATCGACCCTGACTCGACCATTGTTGAGCATGTCCTTGGCCTGGGCGCTATTACCAACCAGCCCTGCTCGGTTGAGTACCGCAGCGATCGGCGCCTGCGCTGCGCCTTCGAAATCGACCTCGACTTCCGGCAGATCAGTCGGTAGCTCTCCCTCCGCCAGCTGATTGCCTGCGGAGCGGTGCGCATTCGCTGCCGCTTCTTCGCCGTGGTAGCGCGTGATCAACTCTCTTGCCAAGGCCATCTTGATATCACGCGGATTCGCGCCTCCGTCTATCTCCTGGCGAATCGTTTCGATCTCTTCGTTGGATTTCAGCGACAGCAGCTCGAAGTAGCGCCACATCAGGCCGTCCGGCATCGACACGATCTTGTTGAACATCACACCCGGCGAATCGTCGACACCAATATAGTTGTTCAACGACTTCGACATCTTCTGCACACCGTCGAGACCCTCGAGCAGCGGCATGGTGATGACGACCTGCGGTTCCTGGCCGAAGTGCTTCTGAACTTCGCGCCCCATCAGCAGGTTGAACTTCTGGTCGGTGCCGCCCAGCTCGATGTCCGCCTTCAGCGCCACGGAGTCGTAGCCCTGCACCAGCGGATAGAGAAACTCGTGAATGGAGATCGACTGTCCGGCGCGATAACGTTTCTCGAAGTCGTCGCGTTCCAGCATGCGCGCCACGGTGGACTGCGCGGAAAGCTCGATCATGTCCGCCGCCGACATCTCGCCGAACCACTCGGCATTGAAGCGCACTTCGGTCTTGTCGGGATCGAGAATCTTGAAGACCTGCTCTCGATAGGTCTGGGCGTTGGCCTTGACCTCTTCCTCGGTGAGCGGCTTGCGCGTCACGTTCTTGCCGGTGGGATCCCCGATTCGGCCAGTGAAATCGCCGATCAGGAAGATCACTTCGTGGCCAAGATCCTGAAACTGGCGCATCTTGGTCAGCAATACGCTATGCCCCAGATGCAGATCGGGGGCCGTGGGGTCGAAGCCTGCCTTGATGCGGAGCTTGCGACCGGATTCGAGCTTTTTCACCAGCTCATCTTCGATCAGAATCTCCTGCGTACCGCGCTTGATCAACGCCAGCGCCTCATCGACCTCGGCCATCGTATCCGTCTCCCTTACCAACGCTATCGAGCTTGAAAGGCGGCAATATTAGCACGAGTCTTTGACCTCCGTTGAACCACGCCCCGGGCCCGGACCAGCGTGCTAACTTGCGGATTCATGTCGCCGGCTCGCGCTATCGATTCACGCTATCGATTTACGCTATCGATTTACAACAACGAGGGAGAATTCATGTCACTGTTCGTGGGCTTGATGTCCGGCACCAGCCTGGACGGCATCGATGCGGCACTGGTAGAGATCGCCGATGACATCGACCAACGCCCGCGGCTGATCGATGCCCTGTGCCTACCGCTGGGCGAGAAGCTCGGCAACGCCCTGCTCGAACTGACGCAGGCGTCGCGGGTGAGCTTTGCGGCACTGGGCGCCACCGAAAGCGCCTTCTGCGACCGCCAGGCCGAAGCCGTACGCCAGCTGCTGGCGCGCCACGACCTGACGCCTGAAGCGATCACGGCCATCGGCAGTCACGGACAGACCATCGAGCATGCCCCCTACGCAGACGCCCCTTTTACCTACCAGCTCGACAACCCCAGCCGTCTGGCAGAGCTGACCGGATGCCAGGTCGTCGCCGACTTTCGCCGTCGCGACATGGCGGCCGGCGGCCAGGCCGCGCCGCTGGCGCCGATTTTCCATCAGGCGCTGTTTACCGATCCCGTCCGCACTCGGCTGGTTCTCAATCTGGGCGGTATCGCCAATCTGACGCGACTCGGCCCTGCAGATTCATCGCTACCGGTCGTCGGTTTCGACACCGGCCCGGCGAATCTCCTGATCGATGCCTGGCATGCTCGGCACCGAGGTGGGCCAATCGATAAAGACGGCGACTGGGCCGCCAGCGGCAGCATCGATGAACTCTTGCTCGAGCGTCTACTGGACGAGCCGTACTTCGCCTCCGTCCCACCCAAGAGCACAGGTCGGGAGCAGTTCCATCTCGGCTGGGTGGAAAAGAGATTGCGCGGGGACGAAGTGCCGGCCAACGTTCAGGCCACATTGGCGGAGCTGACCGCAGCCAGCGTGGCGCGGGCCGCGCGTGAGTACATCGATGACGGCCATACCGATCTGATCGTCTGCGGCGGCGGGGCTCATAACCGCCATCTCATGCAGCGTTTGGCAACGCATCTGCCCGGCGTCGCGTTGTTGCACTGCGAGGATTTTGGCTGGTCGGCCGACTGGCTGGAAGCCGGCGCCTTCGCCTGGCTGGCCTGGCGGCGGATTCACCAACTGCCAGGCAACCTGCCGGAAGTGACCGGCGCCAGCGGCCCTCGCGTGCTGGGCGGCGTCTACGCGTCCTGACCGACCGCCGACCAAAGCTCACCTCAGGCTTGCTTCTCCTTCTAGGCCAGCGGACTCATTGTCGATCGGGGTCGTCGATCAACGAAAACCGGGCACCGTCGTCACCCCGATCTCCGGGACGTCGCCGCTCGCCATATCGAATCAGCATGCGCAGATCGTTGGCTGAATCGGCGTGGGCCAGTGCCAGCTCTTCACCGATATCGCCACGCCGGAACAGCTCGTAGAGCGACTGGTCGAAAGTCTGCATGCCCTGCTCGCGGGAGCGCCGCATCAGATCCTTCAGTTCAGCCACCTCTCCGCGCCGGATGAGCTCGCTGATCAATGGCGACTTGAGCAGAATCTCGGTCGCCACACAGCGCCCGGTGCCGTCCAGACGTGGCAGCAGCCGCTGGGCGACCACGGCACGCAGGTTGAGCGAAAGATCCATCCACATCTGATCCTGACGCGACGGCGGAAACAGGCTGAGGATGCGCTCGATCGCCTGATCGGCGCTGTTGGCGTGAAGCGTCGCCAGGCATAGATGCCCGGTTTCGGCGAAGCTGAGCGCCAGCTCCATGGTATCGCGGCTGCGGATCTCGCCGATCATGATGACATCCGGGGCCTGACGCAGCGCATTTCTCAACCCCACCTCGTAGGACTCGGTATCGATGCCCACTTCGCGCTGATTGATGATGCCGCGCTGATGCGGATGCATGTACTCGATCGGGTCTTCGATACAGATGATATGGCCGCCGACCGTGCGGTTGCGATGCTGGATCATCGATGCCAGCGTCGTCGACTTGCCGCTGCCGGTACCGCCCACCACCAGTACCAGCCCGCGCCGGATCGAGGCCAGCGTCGCCGTCACTTCCGGCAGTCCCAGCGACTCGAGATCGGGGATATCGAACGCGATGCGACGTACCACCATGGCCGGCTGGCTGCGCTGAAAGAAGGCGCTGACCCGAAAGCGCCCCTTGCCGCTCAGGCTCAGGGCAAAATTGGCTTCGTGCTCGACCTCGAACGACTCCCGGCGCCCCTGAGGCAAGGCGACGGCCACCAGCTCGCGGACCTGCTCCGGTTGTAGCGGCGCGTCGCCTAACGCTACCAGCTTACCGTCAAGCTTCAGACAGGGCGGCGCGCCGGTGGAAATCAGCAGATCCGACGCCTGCTTGGCCAGCATGATGTCGAGTAATTGTTCAAACCATTGAGAGGGAGTCATGACATGTCCTGAAAACCGGAATCAGGGACCCGATTCACTGATCGAGCCCGGCGCGCGATTTGGCGTGGGCTTCCTGGCGTGTCACCAAGCCTTCGGCCACCAGGTGGGATAACGCCGCATCCAGCGTCTGCATTCCCAGGCTGCCGCCGGTCTGAATCGCCGAATACATCTGCGCGACCTTGCCCTCCCGAATCAGGTTGCGGATCGCCGACGTGGCCACCAGGATTTCGTGGGCGGCGACACGCCCACCGCCGTCGCGCTTGAGTAGTGTCTGAGAAATCACCGCCTGCAGAGACTCGGACAGCATCGAACGCACCATGCCTTTCTCGTCCCCCGGGAACACATCGATGATCCGGTCGATGGTCTTGGCCGCCGACGTCGTGTGCAGGGTACCAAACACCAGGTGGCCGGTCTCCGCCGCGGTCAGCGCCAGTCGAATGGTTTCCAGGTCGCGTAGCTCGCCCACTAGAATCACGTCCGGATCCTCGCGTAGCGCCGAACGCAGAGCGGGCGCGAACCCCTTGGTATCACGATGGACTTCGCGCTGATTGACCAGGCAGCGCTTGCTTTCGTGGACGAATTCGACCGGATCCTCGATGGTCAGAATATGTTCCTGGCGATTGCTGTTGATGTAGTCGATCATCGCCGCCAGCGTCGTCGACTTGCCGCTTCCGGTCGGCCCCGTGACCAGCACCAGGCCCCGCGGCAGCATCGCCAGGCGCCGGAACACATCGCCCAGCCCGAGGTCGTCGAGCGTCAACACGGTGCTGGGAATGGTCCGAAACACGGCGCCCGCCCCGCGCCCCTGGGTGAAAGCGTTGACCCGAAAACGCGAAACTCCGGTCACCTCGAACGAAAAATCGGTTTCGAATACGGCCTCGAAATCGCGGCGCTGACGATCGTTCATCACGTCGTAGATCAGACGACGCACCTGGCTGTCGTCCAGCGCCGGCACGTTGAGTCGGCGCATATCGCCGTCAACCCGTATCATGGGCGGCAATCCGGCCGAAAGGTGCAGATCTGAGGCGTCGTGCTTTGCCGAGAACGCCAGCAGTTCGGTAATATCCATGGGCTTTTATTCGCTCCCCTGCGTAAGGTCGCTAATTAGTATGGCAGAAGCATCGGTGTCCGAGTCCTTATCCCGTGCCCGCGAGCGCCTCGTAGCGGCGCTGTCTGCTGCCGGTCGTCCGGATGATGCCGCGCATCTGCTTGCTGTCAGCAAAACCAAGCCAGCGGACATGCTGCGCCAGGCCTATATCGCCGGTCAACGCGCGTTCGGCGAGAACTACCTGCAGGAAGCCCTGGACAAGCAGCAAGCACTGGCCGACCTCGACGATATCGAGTGGCATTTCATCGGCGCGCTGCAATCGAACAAGACTCGCGAGGTGGCCGAGCACTTCGATTGGGTGCATGGCGTCGACCGGGAGAAGATCGCGCGGCGGCTTTCCGAACAGCGTCCGGCCGAGCGAGGCTCCATCAATATCTGCCTGCAGCTCGATGTCAGCGGCGAAGCCAGCAAGGCGGGTGTCGAGCTGCAGGCGTTGCCGGCGCTTGCCGAGTCGGTTCTGGCGCTGCCCAATCTGCGTCTGCGCGGGCTGATGGCGCTACCCGCGCCCAGTGACGACCCCGAGCAACAGCGCCAGGCCTTCCGCCAGGTCGCTGATGCACTGGCAATGCTCCGAGAGCGTTTCCCCGAGGCGCCGCTGGACACGCTATCGATGGGCATGAGCGGCGACCTGGAAGCGGCCGTCGCGGAAGGCGCCACCATCGTGCGTCTGGGCACCGCCATTTTTGGCAGCCGACCGCCAGCCGGGAGTTGACCTCACCGATGCCTTGCCCTTTTCGCCGCCGGACCCCCGAACGTTTCCAGAGGACTCAGCCATGACCGACTCGCCTCAGGCCAGCCGTATCGTCTTTATCGGTGCCGGCAACATGGCCAGCGCCATCTTCGGCGGCATGCTCGACAGCGGTTATCCCGCCGAGGCCATCGTCGCCACGTCGCGCAGCCAGGAGAAGCGCGATGACATCAGCCAACGCTACGGCATCCGCACGATGCAGGATAACCTGGCCGCCGTGCAGGAGGCGGACGTCGTGATTCTGGCGGTCAAGCCACAGATGATGCGCGACCTGTGCCTGTCGCTGAGAGAGGCCGTCCAGGTACGCCGCCCGCTGGTCGTCTCGGTGGCGGCCGGGCTCGATGCCGCGACGCTGGATGGCTGGCTGGGCGGCGGTCTGGCTCTGATTCGCTGCATGCCCAATACGCCCTCGTTGGTCGGCGCCGGCGTCAGCGGTCTCTATGCCAACGATCGCGTCAGCGATGGCGAGCGCCAGCTTGTCACCGAACTTCTGACCTCGGTAGGGCTGGTCGAATGGGTCGATCAGGAAACCCAGATCGAAGCGGTCACGGCCATTTCGGGCAGCGGCCCGGCCTACTTCTTTCTATTCATGGAGTCGCTGGAGGCCGCCGGGATCGAACTGGGCCTGCCGGCAGAAAGCGCCCGCCGCCTGGCATTGCAGACCGCCTTCGGGGCCGCCAAGATGGCGCGGGAGAGCGAGTTCGACCCTGCCGAGCTACGCCGTCGCGTCACCTCTCCCAATGGCACCACCGAGCGGGCCATCAACGCTTTCGAGGAAGCGGGCCTGAGGGATATCGTGGGCCGCGCGACCCAGGCCTGCGCCGAACGCGCCCGCGAACTGTCTCGTGAATTGTCACGCGAATGAAACCAAGATCGAACCCAGTCGGACTGGAACCCGCCGAATCACTAGGAGAACGTAATGGGCAGTAATCTCGGAAGCGCCGGCTTGATGCTGGTCAACACGCTAGTCAACGTCTATTTGTTTGTGTTGATGCTGCGCTTTTTGCTGCAATTCTCGCAGGCGGACTTCTACAACCCTCTGAGTCAGGGAATCGTCAAGGCGACCCAGCCGGTGGTCGCGCCGGTACAGAAAATTCTGCGTCCGGTCGGCCGGATCGATATCGCCACCCTGTTCGTGGGGTTTCTGCTGAAAGTGCTCGTGATCATCGCGATCTTCCAGATCGCCGGCTTCGGCATGCCGCCACTTCAGGGGCTGCTGCTGGCCGGTATCGCCGGTGTTCTCAACGCGATTCTCAAGATCTACTTTTTCGCCCTGATCATCATGATCATCCTGAGCTGGGTGGCACCTCGAGCCAGCCATCCTGGAGCGCTGCTGGTCATGCAGATCGTTGAACCGATCATGGCGCCGGTGCGCCGTGTGATCCCGCCGCTGGGCATGATCGATCTCTCGCCGATCGTGGTGTTCATCATCATCAACCTGCTCGACAGCGTCGTGGTGGGTTCGCTTGCCCGCGCCGCGGGCTTGCCGGGTGCGCTGATCGGCTTCTGAATCGTCGCGATCGCGGCCCCGTGGCTGTTGCAGCGTCAACTGCCGCAGCGCCATCAGGGCCGCGGTTCCATCGCCATGGCGACGTCGTGATTGCCGCGGCGGCGCTCGGGCGCACCCGAGAACGTCCTCGGTGACGTGCCCCTGCTGAACCTGGAGATTACCCCGCTTCATGTCCGCTTCCTTCCCGTCCGATTCGGTCGGCGTGGTCACACCGCAAATCGCGACGTTCGAGTCGCCGCTGGCGCTGGCCTGCGGCAAGACCCTAGAGCGCTTCGAACTGGTCTACGAGACCTACGGGACGCTGAATGCCGAGCGCAGCAATGCGGTGCTGATCTGCCATGCCCTGTCGGGACATCACCATGCCGCGGGTTACCACACGGCCGATGAACGCAAACCCGGCTGGTGGGACGCCTACATCGGTCCCGGCAAGGTGATCGACACCGATCGCTTCTTCGTCATTTCGCTCAATAACCTGGGCGGCTGCCACGGCAGCACCGGCCCCGCCAGCCTCAATCCGCAGACCGGCCACCAATGGGGCCCGACCTTTCCGGTCATGACCGTGGCGGACTGGGTCCACAGCCAGGCTCGCCTGGCCGATCAGCTGGGCATCGAACGCTTCGCCGCCGTGGTCGGCGGCAGTCTGGGCGGCATGCAGGCGATGCAGTGGACGATTGCCTATCCGGAGCGTGTCGCCAACGTCGCCGTGATCGCCGCCACTCCGCGTCTATCGGCGCAAAACATCGCCTTCAACGAGGTGGCGCGTCAGGCAATCCGTTCGGATCCGGATTTCCACGACGGCTGGTATGCCGACCACGAGGCGATCCCCAAGCTCGGCTTGAAGCTGGCCAGGATGATCGGCCATATCACCTATCTGTCGGAACACTCGATGGGGTCGCGCTTCGGCCGCGACCTGCGCAGCGATCAGCTGAACTTCGGCTACGACGTCGAATTCCAGGTCGAATCCTATCTGCGCCATCAGGGCGATACGTTCTCGACCCGCTTCGATGCCAATACCTATCTGTTGATGACCAAGGCGCTGGATTACTTCGATCCCGCCGGACAGCACGGCGGTGATCTGGCCGCGGCGCTGGCCCCGGTGGCCTGCCCTTATCTGGTGGTCAGCTTCACAACCGACTGGCGTTTCGCCCCGGCACGCTCGCGGGAGCTGGTCAGAGCGCTACTGCGCGCCGGCAAGTCGGTCAGCTATATCAACGTCGACTCGCCCCACGGCCACGACGCCTTTCTGTTGCCCAACGAGCAATATGAAGCCGTATTCGGCAGCTACATGCGGCGCATCCACGCCGATATCACCGGGGAGACAGCCTGATGCGCGCGGATCTCGAACTGATCTACGACTGGATTCCCGAGCATGCCCGTATTCTCGACCTCGGCTGCGGCGATGGCACGCTGCTGGCGGCACTGGCGCGCCACAAGAATGTCACCGGCTACGGCCTCGAGATCGATCCCGACGGCATCGCCGCCTGCCTCGGCCAGGGCGTCAACGTGCTCGAACAGAACCTCGATGACGGGCTCGGCAACTTCGTCGACGATGCCTGCGATCTGGTGATCATGACCCAGGCGCTGCAGGTGTTGCGCCGCCCCGACGCCATGCTCGACGAGATGCTGCGCGTAGCGCCGGAGTGCATCATCGCCTTCCCCAACTTCGCCTACTGGAAGCACCGCCTGCACCTGACGTTCCGCGGTCGCATGCCGGTGTCACGCTCGCTACCGCACGCCTGGTACGACACGCCCAACATTCACCTGTCGACGTTTCAGGACTTCGCCCAGCTGTGCCGCGACAAGGGCGTCACCATCGTCGACGAGGCGGTCGGTAGCGCCGATCACGAAGGCCACTGGACCTCCCGCTGGTGGCCCAACCTGTTCGGTGAAACCGCGATATTCCGGGTTCGCCGCGGACGTTAGCCCTGGGCTTCATCCGAGGATGACCAGCGGCGTTCGATATCCACGTCCAGCTGGCGATCCAGCGTGATCGCCACGGGCCGGTCCGGCGCGAGAGTCACGCGGCAGCCGTAGGCCACTATCTCCACGCCACGCTCGGCCACCGCCTGCAGTGTCCGCGCATAGGCCGGATCGAGATGCGCCGCGGGTGCCACGTCATCGATGCCGGTATGCGCCGCGCAGAACAGCAGCACGCTGCGCTGCCCCCGGTCGGCGAGATCGGCGAGCACATCGAGATGGCGTCGGCCCCGCTCGCTGACGGAGTCGGGGAAATAGCCGTGCCCATCGTTTTCCTTGAGCGTGACCTGTTTGACCTCGACGAACGTGTCGCTTCCTTGCGCGTCTCTCAAGCGGAAATCGAGCCTGGCGCCCTCGACGTTGACCTCGCGCTTGAGCTCGGCGAAACCCGCCAGCTCGGGAATGACGCCCGCGAGCAGGGCTTCCTCGACCAAGGCGTTGGCCCGCCCGGTGTGCACCGAGACCCGATCCACACCTCCCTTTCCGTCTGGCAGTTCGATCAGCTCCCAGGTCCAGCCGAGCTTGCGCGACGGGTTGGTGCTCGGTGAAAGCCAGACCCGGCAACCGGGCGCGTTGACGGCTCGCATCGAGCCGGTATTGGGGCAATGGGCCACGACTTCGCGACCATCCTCGAGCTCGATATCAGCCAGGAAACGTTTATAGCGTCGCAGCAGAATGCCGGGGACGAGAACGGGATAATTCATGCAGTGCCGATCCGTTGAGCGGGAAGTGGGATAGAGACGCGATGCCAACGGTGCGGGCCCGCGCCATGGCGGCCCGATCCACTGTCGATCCGCCGATGACGCGAACGCAAGATGAGAAAAATAAAGTGCCCGTCGGGTTGCAATGCGGCAACTTTTTCGCTAAATAAGCATGGCTTCGGGCAGTGGCAGTCGCTGCCCACGGCCGATACCCGGCCAGATGACACGCGTCACGACACTTGCGTAACGAGGCAGCCCCCATGCCAGTAGCGGAAAAGAAAGCGGAAGCGCCCAGTCAATTCACCCCGTACCAGTCGGCGCCGGGTGAAGAGTATATGAATGAAAAGCAACTTGCGCACTTCCGTGAGATCCTGATGGGCTGGAAGCAGGATCTGATGGAAGAGGTCGACCGCACGGTTCGCCATCTGCAGGAAGAGGCCAACAATTTCGCCGACCCTGCCGATCGCGCCACGCAGGAAGAGGGGTTCAGTCTGGAACTGCGCACCCGTGATCGCGAGCGCAAGCTGCTCAAGAAGATCAACGAAACGATCGAGAAGATCGACGAAGATGACTACGGCTTCTGCGAAGCCTGCGGCGTCGAAATCGGCATTCGCCGTCTCGAAGCCCGCCCCACGGCCACGCTGTGCGTGGACTGCAAGACACTGGCCGAGCTCAAGGAGAAGCAGCTCGGCGGCTGAGCGACCTCGATGGCGGTCGTCACACGGCGGGCACCTTCAGCGGTGCCCGTTTTGCGTTCTGCAGGGCCATATTCAGAGCCATTCTCCGTGCGCCGCGCCAGCGGTTTCCCGCCATCAGCATCGCCATGCGTCGAATCACGAGCCATGCCATGACCGTTCCCCTCGCGTCGACTCCCAACTATATCGGCCGCTTCGCCCCCACTCCCTCGGGCCCTCTCCACATGGGTTCGCTGGTGGCGGCGGTAGGCAGCTGGCTGGATGCTCGAGCCGTCGGCGGCCGGTGGTTGCTGCGGATCGAGGATATCGACCCGCCGCGCTGCCCGCCGGGCGCCGCCGACCAGATCCAGCGTCAGCTGGAAGCCTTCGGCCTGACCTGGGACGGAGAGATTCGCTACCAGAGCGAGCGCAACGACGCCTATCAGGCCGCGCTGGACCGGCTGATCGCTGCCGGCATGGCTTATCCCTGTGGCTGTTCACGTCGGGAGTGGCAGCATGAGGGGTATTACCCTGGCTGGTGCCGGCAAGGCTCGCGACATCCTGCACGGGCGCAAGCCTGGCGCCTGCGTACCGACAGAGGCATCCAGCCCGTAACGTGGCAGGACCGGCTGTTCGGCCACCAGTGCCTCGATCCGACTCGCCAGGGCGATGTGGTCATCAAACGCAAGGAAGGACTCTGGGCGTATCAGTTGGCCGTGGTGGTCGATGATGCGGACCAGAATGTCACCGATATCGTCCGCGGTTTTGATCTGCTCGATAACACGCCATGGCAGCGCCAGCTCCAGGTCGCTCTCGGCTATCCGGAACCGCGCTATCTGCATCTCCCGCTGATTCTGGGCGACGACGGTCAGAAGCTCTCCAAACAGAACCTCGCGACCGCCATCCCCGATGATGGCGACGTCGCTCGGCCGCTGCTTCATCAAGCGTTGCAGCTGCTCGATCAGCGCCCCCCTCGCACACTACGCCTGGCGCCGGTTGCCGATCAGCTCGCCCACGCCTGCCGAAACTGGTCGCCGGACTCGATGAGCGCAACCTCCGGCCGGGCTCAAGACTGAACCTGCGCGGCAACAATCCGTTCGGAATCTCGCCCTCGCTATGCGACATCTCCTTTTCACCTTGCCCCGAGGCAGACGAAGCCGAGTGAGCCAATGGCTCGAGAGCGCTTTTCCCACTCGGCGGAAAGCTCCTCGCCCATTCGGCTGAAGACTATTGTCTAAGCGCAACCTGCGCCGTTTTGCGTCACCCTGTCGCCATCGCACGGGGTGCACCACAAGCATGCATCGACGGCTCAGCATGCCCCGTCATGAATCAGCACAATCGGCCACACCAGGAACCAGAGCGAACCTGGCACGACGAAAAAACCGTATCTATTTGTATTTTATTTAAAAAATATGGAGTGGCACGGCAAGTGCAGTAACTAAGACAAGAAAAACAACAGCGGGCGCCGATCAATCCCCAACAACAATCCTCGATCGGATGACCCCTAAGTGCCGACACAATCACAATATGGCACTCAACCTGGAAGGCAGATCGTCAACGGCCCCACAATAAAAATCCTGGCCGAAGGCACGAACGAGAGCGCGAACAACAACAATCGTTCTCGAGCCGAAGCAAAATCAGGACGCGACGCTCTTCATCGACGGGGCAACAATAACAAGCCTCCCCGAGGTCTGAAGACTTCTCGGAACAACGACAACAACCGAGAAAGGGCATTGCCTGTCGTGGTTGGATTATTGTTTTGAATACGAGGTGGTCGCTACACAGCAAGGCTGACAATGACAAGCCAAAAGCTGTAATCGCCGTTAGCGACTGTGTTGCGTATTCAAGGCGATGCGCCATCACGAACAAAAAGAAGCGGCATGGACGTTGCGAAGCATCTTTAGAGGGGAGGCCTACCGGGTCTCCCCTTTTACTATGGCCACTATTCACTATGGCCACTGCGTACTATGGCAACTGCGTACTATTGCCACCTGAGTACTATTGCCACCTGAGTACTATGGCCACCTGTGTACTATGGCCACCTGTGGCAATCCCGGTCCCGCGATGACGCCGATATCCGGGCTTTTTCAAGGCCCCAAACCCGCATCAGCCATATCCTTTTCCGCTTCCCCGTCATGACCGTTGCCTTTGCAAGGCTTCGGGGCTCCGCTACACTGGAGTTTTGCTACCTCGCGAGTCGACTTCGCCGCATGTTCAAAGGATTTTCCCGTTTTCTCCAGCGTCCCGGTGAGCGTTTGAAGACCCTCTTCAACCCGGAATCCGCACAGGCTGGCGAAGACGCAACGCCTACCCGAAAAGTCCTGCCTCGCGACGAACACAACGTCTCGCGCCAGAATCTCAGTGAAAGCGCCCTCAAGGTACTGTATCGACTGAACGGTGCAGGCTATGACGCCTATCTGGTCGGGGGCTGTATTCGCGACTCGCTGTTGGGCAATCGGCCCAAGGATTTCGATGTCGCCACCAACGCCACCCCCGATGAAGTCCGCCAGCTGTTCCGCAACTCTCGCATCATTGGCCGCCGGTTTCGTATCGTCCACGTGCGCTTCGGACGTGAGGTCATCGAGGTAACGACCTTCCGTGGGCGTCACGGCGAGGAGCACACCGGCAATGTGAGCCAGCAGTCCGACGACGGCCTGCTGCTTCGCGACAACGTCTGGGGCAGCGTCGAAGAAGATGCGATTCGTCGCGACTTCACCGTCAATGCGCTCTACTACAGCGTCACCGACTTCGCCATTCACGACTGGACCGGCGGCCTGCAGGATCTCGATGATCGCGTTCTGCGGATGATCGGCGATCCGGAAACCCGTTACCGCGAGGACCCGGTTCGCATGCTGCGCGCCGCACGCTTTGCCGCCAAGCTCGACTTCCGGATCGCTCCAGAGACCGAAGCACCGATTCGTGAACTGGCACCGCTCCTCTTGCAGATTCCGCCGGCGAGACTGTTCGAGGAAGTGCTCAAGCTGTTTCTCTCCGGTCACGCCCTGCAAAGCTTTCGCGTGCTTCGCGAACGCGGACTGTTCGCCATGCTGTTCCCCGAGAGCGACGAAGCCCTCAACGAGCAGCCGTGGGCGGTCAAGCTCGTCGAGCAGGCGCTGGCCAATACCGATGCGCGAATCGCCCAGGAGCGTCCGGTGACGCCCGCGTTCCTGTTTGGCGCCCTGCTATGGCCTTGCGTCCAGCAACGCACGCCGCGCATCGCCCACGAGCAGGATCTGCCGGAGATTCCGGCACAGCAGGCGGCAGCGCAGCAGGTCATCAGTCGCCAGTTGCAGCACACCTCGATTCCCAAACGCTTCAGCATGCCGATGCGTGACATCTGGGAGCTGCAGCAGCAGCTACCCCGTCGTCGCGGCCGCCGGGTTTTTCAGACGCTGGAGCACCCGCGTTTCCGTGCGGCGTACGATTTCCTGCTGCTGCGAGAGGAATCCGGTGAATTGACGCCGGGCCTTGGTGAATGGTGGACCGAATTTCAGAAAGCCGATGACGACGGCCAGCGTCAACTGATGGCGGATGCCGATGGCGGTCCTCCTGCCGACGGCCCGAGCGGCAAGCCTCGTCGACGACGCCCGCGCAAGCGCCGGCGCCCGACCAACAAGCCGACGCCCCCGACGCTGGATGACTGAACGCCGGCCTGCTGCCCTGGCCTATATCGGCCTGGGCAGCAACCTCGATGCACCACGCGATCAGCTCGAGCGAGCGCTGGCGACGCTGGCATCGCTACCGTTAAGCGAATGCGTCGCCTGCTCGTCGCTCTATTCGAGTTCCCCGGTCGGCCCTCAGGATCAGCCGGACTTCATCAACGCCGTCGCTGCCATTCTCACCCGCCTCTCGCCATTGGCACTGCTCGATCAACTGCAGGCGCTGGAGCAACGTCATCGGCGAGTGCGCGATCGTCATTGGGGCCCGCGAACGCTGGATCTGGATCTGCTGTGGTACGACGGTCTCTCTCACCACTCTCCACGCCTGACGCTCCCCCATCCTGAAATATTCCGCCGCCGGTTCGTGCTCGAGCCGCTGGCCGAAATCGCTCCGACGCTGACTCTGGACGGCGAGCTGCCACTGACACTGGCAGACAGGCTCGAGGACCAGACGCTGTCTCGGCTGGGAGAGTGACTCCGGCGTAACGGCATCTCGCGTACCGGCCATGGGAAAGGACCGGGTATGAGAAAGGATCGGGCATGCCGCCAACGTCGAGTTGCGTCTTGTCGACAACCCATTACACTCTGCTCCGCATCGTCTCTTCGGGGGCGACAAACCGGCGTCCGTCGCCCTGCCGCGTCGGGTCCATCGTCGGCGTCTGCGAGCGAGGCTCGCTGTTCTTGGGAGAGAGAGCATGAAGCGCGTCACCCTCAATACGCTACGCGACTGCAAGGCGCGCGGAGAGGCTTTCAGCTGCCTGACCGCCTATGACGCCACCCTGGCGCGTTGCGCCGACGCGGCCGGTATCGACGTGCTACTCGTCGGCGATTCGCTGGGCATGGTACTTCAGGGTCATGCCAGCACCCTGCCGGTTACCCTGGAAGACATCCGTTATCACACCGCCTGCGTGGCCCGCGGCAAGCAGCGAAGCCTGCTGATGGTCGATCTGCCATTCATGAGCAACGCCGATATTGGTCAGATGCTGCGCGACGCCGGCGAATTGATGCGCGCCGGCGCCGAGCTGATCAAGATCGAAGGCGAAGCGTGGATGGCCGACGGCATCCGCGAACTGTCGCGTCGCGGCGTGCCGGTCTGTGCCCACCTCGGCCTGACCCCGCAGAGTGTCCATCAGCTGGGCGGCTTCAAGGTCCAGGGCAAGGCGGACGACGACGCCCGACGGATAATCGATGACGCCCGGCAGCTGGTCGAGGCCGGCGCGTCCGTCATCCTGCTCGAGTGCGTACCCCGGGCGGTCGGTCGAGCCGTGCGTGAGGCCGTCGATGCGCCTGTCATCGGTATCGGCGCCGGGCCGGACGTGGACGGACAGATTCTGGTCATGCACGACACGCTGGGCCTGAACAGCGGCTACGTACCGCGCTTCGTGCAGAATTTCCTGAGCGGTCAGGAAAGCATCGAGGCGGCCTTCAGAGCCTATGACGAAGCGGTCAAATCGCGCCGCTTCCCGGCCGAGGAGCACTGTTTCTGATGCAGACGCTCCACGAGATCGCGCCGCTGCGTGAAACCCTGCGTGAGCACCGGATGGCCGGCCGGCGCATCGCGCTGGTGCCGACCATGGGCAATCTGCACGAAGGTCATCTGGCTCTGGTCGATCGAGCACGGCAGTTGGCCGACGTGGTCGTGGCGACGCTGTTCGTCAACCCGCTGCAGTTCGGCGCCGGCGAGGACTTCGGCCAGTATCCGCGTACCCTGGAAAGCGACCGCGACCAGCTGACGGCGCACGGCTGCGATCTGCTGTTCGCTCCCGGCGTCGAGACGCTCTATCCCCGTGGGCTGGCAACCCAGACCCAGGTTCACGTGCCGGACGTCTCCGAGGGGCTCTGTGGCGGCAGCCGTGTCGGCCACTTCGACGGCGTCGCCACGGTGGTTTCCCTGCTGTTCCATCTGGTCCAGCCGGACATCGCCTGTTTCGGCGAGAAGGACTTCCAGCAGCTGGCGGTGATTCGCAAGCTGGTCGCCGATCTGCACTTCCCCATCGAGATCGTCGGCGTGCCGATCGTGCGCGCTGCGGACGGCCTGGCGCTCTCCTCGCGCAACGGCTATCTGACGCCGGATCAACGAGCACTCGCCCCGGTCCTGCAGCAAACGCTGGCGCGCTGTCGGGAGGCCCTGAGTCGCGGCCAACCGCCCAGTGCCGCCCTTCACGAGGCTTCGTACGCATTGCAGGAAGCCGGCTTCCGACTCGACTACCTCGAACTGCGTGGCCAGGATCTCTCGCCTTTCGAACCCGGTCGGGATACCCAGGCCCAGCTGCTGGCTGCCGTCTATCTCGGCTCGACACGGCTGATCGATAACGTTGCTATCGCGCTTCCGTCAACCGGAGCCGACCGTCGATATGGCTGACCTTCGACATGCCTGACAGTCACTGGCGTCCGGCTCGCCCTGCCGATGTCGCCGCTATCGTTCACTGGGTCGAGACGCCAAAGGCGCTCGAACGCTGGGCCGGACCGGGGCTCACCTGGCCCACCGAAGGCACGACGCTATGGCAGGAGATCGACGCCAGCGAGAACGCCTCGTTCTGTCTCGTCGCCAACGATGCCCCGATCGCGTTCGGCCAACTCGTGGACAAGGGCGAAAGACGCGCGCATCTGGCTCGAATCATCGTATCGCCCGACCACCGTCGCCAGGGTCTGGGCGAGCGCCTATGCCAGCATCTCATTGCTGAAGCGCATCAACGTGGCGCTGACACGGTGACGCTCAACGTCTTCGTCGACAATCTCGCCGCGATCGATCTCTATCGCCGGCTGGGTTTCGTCACCCATGGCCCGATCGACACCCGTGGCATTCAGCCCATGCAGCTGCGACAATTTATCCACGATGTCGACAATATAGATCCATAGCCCTTGGCGGCCTTTCGACCCCGCCGCCAGCTCGTCAGCGAAAGAGACCCGATGAATCAATTGAGACCGGACCCGTTCTCTCCGTACCAGTTCTACACGGCCGAGCAGTGGGCCGCATTTCGAGCCGACACGCCGCAGACGCTCTCCGCCGAAGAGCTTCGACGGCTGCGTTCGCTCAACGATCCGATCGATCTGGGCGAAGTGCGGCGGATCTACCTGTCCTTGTCCCGGCTGCTCTCTTCTTACGTCGAAGCGAGTCAACGGCTCTACGCCCAGCGCAAGCGCTTCCTGGATATCGACGATACCCAGAAGACGCCCTTCATCATCGGCATCGCCGGCTCCGTCGCGGTGGGCAAATCGACGACTTCGCGTATTCTCAAGGAGTTGCTGGCGCGCTGGCCGTCGAGTCCCAAGGTCGACCTGGTCACGACCGATGGCTTTCTCTATCCCAATGCCGTGCTGCGCGACAAGGATCTGATGGCCCGCAAGGGCTTTCCGGAGAGCTACGATATCGGCGCCCTGCTGCGCTTCCTGTCCTGGATCAAGGCCGGCGCCCGCAACGTGCAGGCGCCGCTCTACTCGCACCTGACCTACGATGTGCGCGAGCACGACTATCAGACCGTCGACTGCCCCGACATCCTGATCGTCGAGGGCATCAACGTGCTTCAGGTCCGCGACCTGCCGGAAGACGGCAAGATGGTGCCGTTCGTGTCGGACTTCTTCGACTTTTCGATCTACATCGATGCCGAGGAGAACCATATCCACGACTGGTATCTGGAGCGCTTCAAGCTGCTGCGACAGACCGCTTTCCAGGACTTGGATTCGTTCTTCCATCGTTACGCCCAGATCGGGGAGACGGAAGCGGTGGAGATAGCCGAAGGACTGTGGCGAGACATCAACCGGCGCAATCTGCGCGAGAACATTCTGCCGACTCGCCCCCGCGCCGATCTGATCCTGCGCAAGGGCCGCGATCATCTGGTCGAGCAGGTCGCGTTACGTAAGGTCTGAAACCCGGTTTGATTCATGGTGGAACGGCCATTGGTCCCATCACGAACAGCGTTTTGTAATTTTTCGTCCAGATGGAGAACTTTTTCCGCCGCTGGCCTTCTGAGTGGACTCATCGTTCGTTCACGCTAGGGAAGGCAGCAATGTTGGTATCCGTACAGGCACTGAGAGCCCTGGCGGCATGGATCGTCGTTTTTCACCATTTCATGCAGGTGTTTTTCAGCTTCGATGCCAATAACTGGGTCGAGTATCTGTTCTCCACCCGCGGGCAAGTGGGTGTGGATATCTTCTTCGTCATCAGCGGCTTCGTGATCACTGCCTCGAGCCGCGGCAAAAAGCTGACGATGCCGCAGTTCCTGTTGCATCGCGTCGTCCGGATCGTTCCCGCCTACTGGCTCTATACCGCCATCACCGCGCTGGTCATCTATTTCGCCAGCGATGTCATGCCCGATTACGGCATGGGCCTCAAGCAGCTGGTTCTGTCGCTGTTCTTCATCCCCACGGAGAACCCGGCCGGTTACGGCTACTATCCGATCCTGCCGGTAGGCTGGACGCTCAATTTCGAAATGCTGTTCTACGTCGTCTTCGCCGCCTCGCTGGTGCTCAAGCGCGAGTGGCGACTATGGGCGGTGGTAGTGGCCATCATGGTGATCAATACGCTCTTCGCCCACCAGCCCTTCCTCAGCAATTTCTACACGGATCCGATCATTTTCCAGTTCCTGCTGGGGATGGGGATCGCCGTCGTCCATGGCCGTTACGGGATCCCCGGCGGCCGCTGGTGGCCGATCGGCCTGGCACTGGCCAGCCTCGCGGCGATTCTCTGCTTCAACGACCCTTCCGGCGCCACGCGCTTCTTCGCCTGGGGCTTGCCCAGCGCGCTGCTGGTGATCGCCTTCATCGGCCTGGAATCGCGCATCGGCGATAACCGTGTCGTCAAGGTGATGGGGGACTGGTCCTACTCCACCTACCTGCTGCACGTGATCGTGCTGTGGTCGGGCAACTACGTCCTGACCGAGCAGTTCGGCCTCACCCCTTACCTGGCGCTGGCGATCTGTCTGCCGATTATCGCACTCTGCTCCTGGCTTAGCTTCGAATTCGTGGAGAAGAAATTCTCGCGTCGGCTCAAGCGGCATCTACCGGCGCCACGCCCACGAACTGCCGCGGCGTGAGCTAATTCATAGAAACGCCCATAAAAAAACGCCCGGCCTGCGTGATGCAGGCCGGGCGTTATTGATGGAGCGCTGGCGGTTACCGCCAGAAAATCACTCTTCGGTGACGAGCGTCGCTTCGAAAGCGGCTTTCTCTTCCGGGGTGATCTCCTTGATCGACAGCTTCACGCGATTGCGGTTGTCGATATCCAGCACCTTGACCGTCACTTCCTGACCTTCGCTCAGGAAGTCTTTCACGTCGTTGACGCGCTCCGGCACGATCTGGGAGATGTGCACGAGACCGTCGGTACCCGGCATGAAGTTGACGAAGGCGCCGAAGTCGGCGAGACGCACGACCTTGCCGCGATAGAGCTTGCCGATCTCGGCTTCGGCGGTGATGCCGAGCACGGTGTCGATGGCGCGCTTGGCCGCGGAGCGGTCTTCGGCGTAGATGCGCACGGTGCCGTCGTCGTCGATATCGATCGAGGCGCCGGTCTCCTCGCAGATGCCGCGAATGGTCGCGCCACCCTTGCCGATGACGTCACGGATCTTGTCCGGCGAGATCTTGATCGTCTGCATCGCCGGCGCGTAGTCGGAGACTTCGTTACGGCTCTCGGCAATCACCACGTTCATCTGATCGAGGATATCGATGCGCGCCTGATGTGCCTGCTGCAGCGCGGTCTCCATGATCTCTTCGTTGATGCCTTCGATCTTGATGTCCATCTGTAGCGCGGTCACGCCGTTGACGGAACCCGCCACCTTGAAGTCCATGTCGCCGAGGTGATCTTCGTCACCCAGGATATCGGTCAGCACGGCGAAACCATCGTCGTCCTTGACCAGACCCATGGCGATACCCGCTACCGGCGCCTTGATCGGCACGCCGGCGTCCATCAGCGCGAGTGACGCGCCGCACACGGACGCCATCGAGCTGGAACCGTTGGATTCGGTGATCTCGGAGACGACACGGATGGTGTAGGGAAAGTCGTCATCGTTGGGCAGCATCGCCTGGATGCCGCGACGCGCCAGACGGCCGTGACCGATCTCGCGACGCTTGGGTCCGCCCATGAAGCCGGCCTCGCCCACGCTGTACGGCGGGAAGTTGTAGTGCATCAGGAAGCGATCCTTGCGCTCACCTTCCAGCGATTCGATCAGCTGGGCGTCGCGCAGCGTACCCAGCGTGGCGATGACCATCGCCTGCGTCTCGCCACGGGTGAACAGCGCCGAACCATGGGTGCGCGGCAGCACGCCGACCTTGATGTCCAGCGGCCGCACGGTCTTGTGATCGCGGCCGTCGATACGCGGCTCGCCGGCGACGACACGGCTGCGCACGGTCTTCTTCTCGAGACCCGCCAGCGCACCGGAGACTTCGTCGACACTGAACTGCGCCGCGTCACCGCTGGCCAACTGCTCGATAGCCTTGGTGCGGATTTCGGCCAGCGCGTCCTGACGCGCCATCTTGTCGGTGATGCGATAGGCTTCACCCACGGCGGTTCCGAAAGACGCCGCCATGGCCTGCTTGAGCTCGACGTTGTCGGCGGCCGGCTGCCAGTCCCACTTCGGCTTGCCCGCTTCGCTGACCAGCGACTTGATCGCATCGACCGCGACCTGCATCTCCTGGTGCGCGAACAGCACGCCGCCCAGCATCTCGTCTTCGGTCAACTCCTTGGCTTCGGACTCGACCATCAGCACGGCCTTGTCGGTACCGGCCACGACCATGTTGAGCTCCGACGTGGCGAGCTCTTCGACGGTCGGGTTGAGGAAGTAGCCGCGTGATTCGGTAAAGCCCACACGCGCCGCGCCGATCGGGCCACTGAACGGCAGACCGGAGATCGCCAGCGCCGCGGACGTGCCGATCATCGCGGCGATGTCGGGATCCTGATTGCGATCGGCGGACAGCACGTTACAGATGACCTGGACTTCGTTCATGAAGCCTTTCGGGAACAGCGGACGAATCGGCCGATCGATCAGACGCGAGGTCAGCGTCTCTTTTTCGGTCGGGCGCCCTTCGCGCTTGAAGAAGCCGCCGGGGATCTTACCCACGGCATAGGTCTTCTCCTGGTAATGCACGGAGAGCGGAAAGAAATCCTGGCCGGGTTTGAGCGTCTTGCGGCCAACGACGGTACACAGAACGACGGTGTCGTCCATGGTGACCAGCACGGCACCGGTGGCCTGACGGGCGATACGGCCAGTTTCTAGCGTGACGGTACTCGAACCGTACTGGAATGTGGTCTGAACCGGGTTCACGGGCTTTCCTTTACTTGTCGAATTCATTGGGTCGTTTTGACTCGGCGCTTATTCTAGGCGTTCGTCGCGGACAGGGCTACCGATCAGCGACCTTGGTCCCATCCTCTCCATCGGCGAAAACCGCAGCCCAAAACGCAACAAACCCCGCTCGAAAGCAGGGGTCGTGGATCCCTTCGGGGTTCAAGACCGCCGAGCGGCGGCCCTGAAATCGCAGGCGGATCAGGCCTCGCGCTTGCCGTCGACCAGACGCTTGAGTTTCAGCGGATTGCTCTGCTTGATCGCTTCCGGCAGCAGCGCGTCCGGCAGGTCCTGATAGCAGACCGGGCGCAGGAAGCGGAAGATCGCCGCCGTACCCACGGAGGTGGTGCGCGAGTCGGAGGTCGCCGGGAACGGACCGCCGTGAACCATCGCATCACACACTTCCACCCCGGTCGGCCAGCCGTTGACCATCACGCGGCCCGCCTTGCGCTCAAGTACCGGCAGCAACGCCTTGGCGGCGTCGAGATCGGCATCGTCCATCTGCAGCGTCGCGGTCAGCTGACCTTCGAGATGCTCGGCCACCCGCTTGAGCTCGGCGGCATCGGCACATTCGACCACCAGCGACGTGGCACCGAAGACTTCGTCCTGCAGCGACTTCTCGTTCAAGAAATCGTTGGCAGAAGTCACGAACAGCGCGGTCTGGCACTGGTTCGAACCATCGCCCTTCTCACCGCGAGCGACTTCCTTCGCCTTGCCGGTACCGGCCAACGCGTCAACGCCGTGCTGATACGCCTCCGCGATGCCTGGCGTCAGCATGGTCTGGCCTGCGCTGCCCTTGACCGCTTCACCCGCGGCGGCGACGAAGGCATCCAGCTCCGGACCCTTGATCGCGATGACCAGGCCCGGATTGGTGCAGAACTGGCCGGCACCCATGTTGAGCGACCCCACGAACGCCTTGCCCATCTCTTCGCCGCGTGCCTTGAGTGCTGCCGGCAGCGGGAAAACCGGGTTGATCGAGCTCATCTCGGCATAGAACGGGATCGGCTCGGGACGCGACTGCGCCGCCTTCCACAGAGCCAGGCCGCCGCTGCGCGAACCGGTGAAGCCGGCTGCCTTGACCCGCGGATCGGTGACCAGCGCGGTGCCGACTTCACGACCGGAGCCGTACATCAGCGAGAACACGCCTTCCGGCAGGTCGCACTTCTTGACCGCGGCCTGAATGGCACGGCCAACCAGCTCGCTGGTGCCGGGATGCGCACCGTGTGCCTTGACGATGACCGGGCAACCGGCTGCCAGCGCGGAAGCCGTGTCGCCGCCGGCCACGGAGAACGCCAGCGGGAAGTTGCTGGCACCGAAGACGACGACCGGACCCAGCGCGATGTGACGCTGACGCAGGTCGACCCGCGGCATCGGTTGACGATCCGGCAGCGCCGGGTCGACACGCACGTCGAGCCACTCGCCGGCACGCACGGTCTTGGCGAACAGGCGCAGCTGGCCACAGGTCCGGCCTCGCTCGCCCTGGATACGCCCCTGGGGCAGACCCGATTCGGCTACGGCACGCTCGATCAGATCATCACCGATCGCTTCGATCTCGTCGGCAATGGTCTCCAGAAACTTGGCACGCTCCTCGAGCGAGGTTTCGCGATAGCTGTCGAAGGCGCTCCACGCCAGTTCGCAGGCACGCTCGACTTCTACCTGGGTGCCGCCAGGATAGGCCGGCTCGAGACGCTCGTTGGTGGCCGGATTGATTGCCTGAATCGGGTCACGGCTGCCTTTCGCGGTCTGCTGACCGATCAGCATTTCACCTGTCAGATTCATCTTGCCTCCTGCAGTGGTGGTGGATACGGATTCTTCTTCAGCCTTGGCCGAGCGCAAATTGCGCTCTACGTGCCACGGACCGAGTCTTGCGAGACATTTCTTTTGTTGCGAAACGTTTTCTGGCAACGCTCTCGTGCACAGCGTCGTCTGCCACAGCTCGAATATGTCTTACCCAGCGTAGACCGTAAAAATCGACCTTAGAGATCGAGCGCAAAAATCGACCGAGGAAATCGGTCGTCGAAATCACGCTCGATCCGATCGGTTCACGCCAAGCCATAAATAGTAGGTGGGGATGCGCCACTCCCGTTTCAACGAACCAGCGCCGGACGATTGGGATCGAACTGCCAATCATCGATCAGATACTGCATGGCCATGGCATCGTTGCGGCCGCCAGCCGGCAGACTGCGATAGAGTGCGTTGGCCTGCTCGATCTGTTCCATATCGATTTCGATCCCGAGCCCCGGGGCATCCGTCACCGCGACCTTGCCATCGACGATCTGCGGCGGATTGCGGGTCAGACGAGCGTCGCCCTCCTGCCAGATCCAGTGCGTATCCAGCGCCGTGGTGCGACCGACGGCGGCGGCACCAACCTGAGCGAACATCGCAAGCGAGATATCGAAATGGTTGTTGGAGTGCGAGCCCCAGGTCATGCCGTGATCCTGGCACAGCTGAGAGACCCGCACCGCGCCCGAGAGCGTCCAGAAATGCGGGTCGGCCAGCGGGATATCGACCGAGCGCAGCATCAGCGCATGGGCCATTTCGCGCCAGTTGGTGGCGACCATGTTGGTGGCCACCGGCAACCCGGTGGCGTGACGGAATTCGGCCAGAATTTCGCGACCCGAGAAACCCTGCTCGGCGCCGCACGGATCTTCTGCGTAGGCGATCACGTCGTGCAGGTTCTTGCAGAGCCGGATCGCCTCGTCGAGCGACCAGGCTCCGTTGGGGTCGATGGTCGTGCGCGCCTCGGGAAAGGCCTCGTGAAGCGCGGTAACCGCCTCGATCTCCTGCTCGCCCGGTAGTGCGCCGCCCTTCAACTTGAAGTCCTTGAAGCCATAACGGTCGTGGGCCGCCTCGGCGAGTTCAACGATGCGCTGCGGCGTCATTGCCGCCTCGTCGCGCTGGCGATACCAGTCGTGGCTGACGCCGTCGGTACTGTGCCGCCCCGTTTCGCGATGATCCGTACCGCGACGATAGCCGAGCGGCGTCGCATGACCATCGCCAATGAAGAACAGATAACCCAGCACCTCGACGCTGTCGCGCTGTTTGCCGTCGCCTAATAGCTCGGCAACGGGCACGTCGAGGAACTTGCCGAACAGATCGAGCAGCGCCGCCTCGAGCGCCGCTACCGCGTTGACACGCAGTTCGAAGGTCCAGGATCCCTTGCCGAAATCCTCGAAATCGGCACCGCGACCGGCGGAATGCAGCGACGCCACCATCGAACGCAGTTTGCCGATGGGCTGGCCGACGACCCGCGATCGGGCCTGTTCGAGTGACTGCTGGATCGTCTCCCCGCCCGGCGCCTCGCCGACGCCGGTATGGCCCGCACTATCCTTGAGGATGACCAGGTTGCGGGTGAACCAGGGAGAGTGCGCGCCCCCAATATTGAGCAGCATGCTATCGCGGCCTGCGACCGGGATGACCTGCATTTCCGTGATGGTGGGCGTAGCGTGGCTCGGCATGGGAAGTCTCCGTCAAGACGATGCACGTTCGACGCCCGAAGTGGCGTCGGCGTACATCCCGCCAGCGTGCAGGGCGGCCAAAAAGCCGCCCCAGGATTGGAATAGCCGGGAAGGCCGGTTTTATAGCGCGCCGGCTTTTTCGATCAGTTGCTTGAGCGTCGCTCGCTCTTTCTCGCTGGGCATGGTCAGCGGGGCGCGCACATCGCCTGCCGGATAACCCACCAGATCAGCACCGGCCTTGATCAGGCTGACGGCATAGCCTTTCTGGGTATCGCGCAGGGTGACGAACGGCACGAAGAATTCACGCATCGCCTGACGAATGAACTCGCTGTTACCCTTTCGCAGTTCCTGATAGAACTTCACCGCCATCTCGGGCACGAAGTTGAACACGGCAGAAGAGTAGGTGCTGACACCAATCGCCAGGTAGGCTTCGGCGATGATCTCGGCCGTGGGTACACCGCCGACGTAGGCGAGGCGGTCGCCCAGCGTCTTGATGATGATATTGAGCGCCTGCATGTCGCCCTTGCCGTCCTTCAGACCGACCAGGTTAGGGCAGCGGTCGGCCAGGGCCTGGACCGCATCGACGTTGAGATAGCCGTTGGCGCGATTGTAGTAGATCACGCTGAGATCGGTGGAATCGCAGACGCTGGCGGCGTACTCGACGATGCCGGACTGCGGACATTCGGTGAGATACGGCGGCATCAGCAGAATGCCGTCGGCGCCGGCTTCCTGAGCGGCCTGGCAATGCGCCTTGGCGAGCTCGGCGCTCTGACCGGCGCTGGCGATGATCGGCACGTGGCCACCGATGGTCTCCACGGCGACTTTGACGATTTCGCGATACTCTTCGATCGTCATGTTGAAAAATTCGCCGGTACCGCCAGCCACGAAGAGAGCGGAGACCTCGTACTCCTTCAGCCACAGCAGACGGCGACGATAGCTCTCGACGTCGAACTTGCCGTTGGCGTCAAAATCGGTCACCGGAAACGACAGCAGACCGTCGGTAATGGAGGCTACAACCGCTTGTTTGGAAAAGTTCACCTAGAGTCCCTCGTCGTGGATTAACGTCAATCTGCCATGCAATCGCTCGACCGCCTGATCTACTGGACAGGCAGGAAAAGGCCGGCATTCTGTCAGCCATGTTGTCATACATCATACTGGAGATGCCGTTAGACCTTAGCCGCATTTCGTGTCACGACCGGCCCAAGACCCTGACACTTCTTATGATGGCCGTCTGCCGGGCCGCGGTGAGCCGAACGCGGGCTAGCCCGAAAACCGCAGTGGCGTGCCGACGACGCTACTGCGGTATGCTAATCGACACTCTCTTTTTTGCCGGGACCCTGCCGATGTCCAACGCTTCCGACCGCACTTCCGCTCGGCCACCACTGACCGAGATCGTGACCTGGAACGCCACTACGCTGTCGCAGCGCATCCATGATCGATCGGTCTCCTGCCGCGAGGTGATGAGCGCCTATCTCGACCATATCGACGCCGTGAACCCCGTCGTCAACGCCATGGTCTCCCGCCGCGAACGTCCGCCGCTGCTCGACGAGGCCGACGGCGCCGATCGCGAGCTCGCCGCCGGCCAGTCGCGTGGCTGGATGCACGGCTTCCCCCAGGCGATCAAGGATCTCTCCGACGTTAGGGGTCTGCCGACCGTTCAGGGTTCGCCGCTGCTCGTCGGTCAGATTGCCAGCCAGGACAGCCTGATGGTCGAGCGCATGCGCGCGGCCGGCGCGATCATCATCGGCAAGACCAATACGCCGGAATTCGGCCTGGGTTCGCAATCCTACAATCCGGTATTCGGTGCCACCCGTAACCCCTTCGACCTTTCGCGAACCGCCGGCGGGTCCAGCGGTGGCGCGGCGGCGGCGCTCGCCATGCGAATGCTGCCGGTCGCCGACGGCAGCGACATGATGGGCTCATTGCGAAACCCCGCGGCGTTCAATCACGTGATCGGCTTTCGCCCTTCGTTCGGTCGGGTGCCAGATCTCGCCGCCGATCCGTTCGGTCAGCAACTTGCCACCAACGGTCCGATGGGCCGGACCGTCGAAGACGTGGCGCGGCTGCTCGACACGCAATCCGGTTTCGATTCGCGCGTACCGCTGTCGCTGGGAGAACCGCTGTTTCCCGAGGGCAGCGATATTGCTGGCGCACTCGAACGCGACGTTCGCGGTGTGAAGATCGGCTGGCTGGGCGCCTGGCAAGGCCATCTGTCCATGGAATCCGGCGTTCTCGCTCTGTGCGAAGCGGCGCTGGCGCACTTCGGCCGACTTGGCTGCGATGTGGAGGAAGTCGATCTGCCCTTCGCCCCCGAGACGCTGTGGGAGAGCTGGACCAAGCTGCGCCACTGGGCCGTCGCCGGCAACCTGGGCGCGCACTACGCCAACCCCGACAGCCGCGCCCGGCTGAAACCCGAAGCCCGGTGGGAAGTCGAACGCGGCTTGCGGCTCTCGGCGCAGGACATTCACGCTGCCAACGTGCAGCGTGGCGAGGCCTACCGCGCCTGGAGCGCCCTGTTCGAGCGCTTCGACTATCTCGCCATGCCCAGCGCCCAGGTCTTTCCCTTCGACGTGGAGACACACTGGCCCCGCGACATCGCCGGGCACCCGATGGACAGCTACCATCGCTGGATGGAAGTGGTGGTTCCCGCCTCGATGCTCGGGGCGCCGACGATCAGCCTGCCGGCGGGACGCAACGACGCAGGCCTACCGATGGGCTTCCAGCTGATCGGCAGGCCCCGCAACGACTGGGGCGTGCTGCAGCTGGCACGCGCCTTCGAACAGGCCAGTGGCGATCTGGCGATACTGCCGCCCACGCTTGGCATGTAATCGGGCCCGGCTCAGGAGGCCAGAAGCTCATCGGGAAGCGCCTGCAGCGCATCGTAAGCCGCCAGCACCGACGCCCGCTGAGCTGCCACGCCAGCCTGAAAGGCGGGCCCGTAGATCGTTTCGTCGGGATATTCGGTGATCAACGTCATCGGCACCCGGTGACGATCGTCTTCCGAGATCAGACACGGAAAGCCGTTGATCATTTCAAAGCCGGTGTCACCGGCATGTCTCTCGAACAGCGCGATCTGACGGTCGTTGAACGCGCGCAGGTCCGGCACTTCGTTCAGCGCCAGCGTGACCGCCTCGATCAGCGCCCGTGACGCGTCGGCCCAGCCAGGCGTATGTCGCAACACCAGAAAGAACCCCTTAGGCAGTGTCCACATCTCGAATCCACGTGGAATGTACCCCGACAGCGGCCGTGTCCATTCATGTGCCGGGTAGCCGTGCAGATTGATATGCAACAAGGCGTTGGTCAGTCGCTCGGCCTCGACGCGGATTGCCTTCTCGTGAAGCGCTTCGCCTTCCCGGTACTCCAGATCATCGCCCAGCGCGGTATAGCGCGCGGCGTGATGCATGTGTCGGGAGTTATCGGCGATCAGGCGCTGATGCAACGCATAACCATCCGGGTTCTCCAGCGGGCAGAGCGTGAAATGCGCCCCGTCTCGTGCCGCGAGAACCGCCGCCGCCTGCAGCGTGCCCGCAGGCGAACTGGTTTCGTTGGCGTGCTGACCCGCCGAGATGATCATGGCGCGATCGCTCCCTGCGAGATAGCGCCCTTCGAGCCGGCGCCCGGCCACGGACATCGCGTGGAACCCGCTACCGCCAAGCGTCGCCAACTCCTCGCCGATCTGGACCTGAGACAACGGACGCGTGACGGCGGCCAACGGCTCGCGGTGAAACGAGATCGACTCGCGATCGTAGGGTCGGGTTTCCACCTTGACGGCGTACGCCGTCCCGAACCGGATCTCCGGCACGATCTGCCCCGGCTGAAGATGACGATCGCCCAGCGGTCGTCCGGACCGCCGCTGGAAGACTTCCAGCAGCGAGAAATAGAACTCCTCGTGCAGGGCTTCCCGCAGCGACAACGCTTCGTCGGCGTAGCCGAGAGGCTCATCGGCGATCGGCAGCGTTACGCTGATGTTGAGCTCCTCGAAAAAGGGCTCCTCGAGATAGAGCTCCTCGAGATAGCGCTCCCCGCTCCCATTCCGCGTTTCCCATTCAGCCTCGCGGATGGCCGTCATCGCCTCGGCGAAGAGCTGCTCGTAGACGGTCGTCAGATGGCTCGCGGCACCCTCGACGATCTGCCAGCCACAGGGTGACAGCGCCGCCTCGTCGGCGAAATCGCGGTGGGGTCGATTGGGCGCCAGCACTCTCAGGGTCTCGTCGCGGCCATCGGCGTAGCGTAGTCGCAGGCGATAAATCGGGACGGCGTCGCTGATCTCGCCGGCCTCGAATTGAAAATCGATGCCGGGGTAGAGCGCCGACAGCGGATAGCTCTCCAGCAGGAAACGAGAGGACTTGGCCCCCGGGTGGCGGGGATAGACGATCTCGACGCTGGTCAGGCCTTCGGTCGCGATCTCCTCGCGGAAGGCGCAGACCAGCGGCTTGTAGGCCGAGCGACAGCGTGCCGCGATGCCTCGGCTCGCCAGCGCGGCCTCGGCCGCCCGCCGAGTCTCGCGGTCATCGAACGTCCAGGTTTCCAGTCTTCGCCCGGTGAATTCGGCAACGAGCCGATCGAGCGTGGCGGGGTAGTGTTTTTCGAACAGGATCAACGGTTGGTCCTCCCCGTCGGGTCGAGCAGATCTCGCAACCAGTCACCCAGCAGATTGAGGCCGAGCACGGTGCACAGGATGGCAAGGCCCGGGAAGACCGAGATCCACCAGGCGGTCTGCAGGTAGGTACGGCCTTCGGCAAGCATACCGCCCCAGGAGGGTATCGTTGGATCGACACCCAAGCCCAGAAACGTCAGAGAACTCTCGAGCAGAATGTTGTTGGCAACGTTCAAGGTCATCAGCACGACCACCGGTCCCATCAGATTGGGCAGGATATGGCGCAGGATGATGGCACCGTTCTTCACGCCGATGGCTCTTGCCGACAGAATGAATTCACGCTCCCGCAGTGTAAGCACCGAACCCCGGACGAGCCTTGCGTACTGCACCCACTGACTGACGATCAGCAGAATGATCGTGTTGGTCAAAGAGCCGCCGAGGATGGCGACAAAGGTGATGGCAAGCAGAATGAACGGTAACGCGAGCTGGATATCGGCACAGCGCATCACGATCACATCCCAGATTCCACGGTAGTAACCCGAGACAAGCCCCATCACTACGCCAAACACCACCGACCCGATCACCGAGAAGAAGCCGACCTTCAAGGAAACCCAGCCACCGACGGCGACTCGCGCCAGCACGTCACGCCCCAGCGCATCGGTGCCGAAAAGATGCGCAGCATTCTGGAACGGCATCACCAGCCGCGAGGAGAGACTGATCTGCCCGGGGGGCGCAAACAGCCACGCGGAGAAGACGACACAGAAGACGACCCCGCCCAACAGCAGAAAGCCGAGCACGAACTCCAGCGACGCGAAGCGGTGCAAGCGAGGTGGCGCAGCAAAAGCCATGATTTATTTCGTCCGAATTCGAGGGTCGACAATGCCGTAGGCGATATCGACGAGAAGATTGATGCCGACGATCAGCAACGCCAGGATCATGATCACCGACTGCAATACCGGATAGTCGCGGGCCGCGACCGCGTCGAAGGCCAGCGTGCCCATGCCCGGCCAGTTGAAAACTCTCTCGATCACCACGATCCCACCCAGCAGACCACCGAACTGCAGGCCGAAATAGGTAATCAAGGGGATCGCGCAATTGCGCAGGGCATGCTTGTAGAGCACCTTTCGCTCCGACAGCCCTTTGGCGCGTGCCACCATAATGTACTGTGAGTTCAACGTATCGAGCATCGTAGTCCGCACCAGCCGCACGTTGGTCGCGGTTAGAATCACGCCCATCGTTACGGCGGGCATGATGAAGCTCGCAAAGCCGGACATGCCGGAAGGCGGCAACCATTTCAAGGTGATCGAGAACAGCAGCACCAGCATTGTCGCCAGCCAGAAATTGGGGAAACTCAGGCCCAGCAGCGAAAAGATGCGGATCAGTTGGTCACTGCCACGCCCCCGCGCCACGGCAGCGCGGATACCCAACGGAATCGAGACGGCGATCGAGACGAACATCGAGGCGAATGCCAGCGACAGCGTCGCGGGCAGCGCCTTGTCGACCAGCAGATTGACGGGGGTACCGCCGACGAAGCTGTTACCGAGATCCCAGGTGACCAGTCCGCGCAGCGAATCGAGGTATTGAACGAGAAACGGCTGATTGAGCCCAAGCCCTTCACGGATCCTGTCGAGGTCTGCCTGGGTGATGTTGGTCGCACCTTGGGCGATCATCAGCGCGGGATCCCCCGTCATTCGGATCGCCACCGCCACGATCAAGCTCACCGCAATCACGACGAAGATCGCCTGCGCGAAGCGCTTTACGATAAATCCAGTCACATCCCAGCCTCCGTCGAATGAAGAGAGCCTCGCCTTCGTGGAAAGCGAGGCACGAAAAGCGCCTTATTCGACTTCGACGTCATTGAGTCGCATACGATTGTCCGGCGCCGGCACGAAGTGTTTCACGCGTTTATTGACGCCATAGATCGCATTGAGGCTGTAAAGCGGCAGCTCCAGTGCCCGGTCCGCAGCATAGTGAGCGATCTGCTGCAGAATCCGTTCGCGCTCCTTGGGATCAGTCAGCGAGCGTTGGCTCTCCAGCAACTCGTCCATCTTCGGATCGCTATCGTAGGGATTCCATTTCTGACCGCTGTGATACATCGCATAGGCGGTATTGTCGAAATCGAAAGTCCAGCCGCCCCATGACTGCTGGAACATGGCGCCAGTCTTGCCTTGGGGAATGATGTCGTTGAGCAGCGTATTGGTCTCGACCGGATGGATCGAGGCGGTGATCCCGACCATCGACAGATAAGCGGCAACCGCCTGGGTCACCTCGGCGAAGGTGGCGTCGTTGCCACGGATATCGATCTGCACCTGCGCCCCCGGCTTGACCCCGGCCTCCTCGAGCAGCTGCTTGGCCTTGTCGGGATCATAGGGCAGCGGCTGCATCTCCGGGTCGAAGCCGAAGGAGCGCTCACCCTGGAACGAGGCGATGACCTGCGCTTGACCACCGAGTATCCCGTCGACGATGGATTTACGGTCGACCGCCATGATCAGAGCCTTGCGCACACGCTCATCGGCGGTAATGCCGTCGGCAGTATTGAAACGCAGCGCATAGACGGTTGGCCCTGAAGTCGTGATCAGATCGAGATTGTCGTCGTCTTCGATGGTCGGGATCATTGCGATCGGGATGGTCGGCGGGATGACGATATCGACGCCACCCGACTGCAGCTCGGCCACGGCGGTCGAGGGCTCGGAGATGAAGCGATAATCCAGCTCGGATAGCTTGGGACCATCGCCCCAGAATCCATCGTAGGCCTTCAACTTGATATCCACCTTCGGCTCGTAGGAAACGAACTGGAATGGACCGGTGCCGACAGGGTGGGTGTTGAAGTACTTCTCGCCATGCTCCTTGATATATTGCGGCGGCACGATCATCGCGCCATAGCCCGCGAGCTTGGTCAGCAGTACCGGATCAGGCGCCTTGAGATGGAAGTCGACGGTATTGTCATCGATGATCTCGACGTTCTCGATCGCGGTATAGTTCGACTGTTGCGGCCCCTTGGCTCCCTCCTCCCCCAGCAGACGATCGAAGGTGAACTTGACGGCCTCGGCATTGAACGGCTCGCCGTCATGGAACGTCACCCCTTCGCGCAGCTTGAAGCGAATGCGCATGCCATCGTCCAGAACGTTCCAGCTGGTAGCCAGTGCAGGCACCAGTTTCATATCCGGCCCCCGGTAAGTCAGACCGTCGAACAGATTGGTACCGACGGAAGCCCAGTTAACCAAGAACGTATCTACAGGGTCCCAGGAGCCCGGGTCCTGCGGGGATGAGACCGTCAATGTGCCGTCCGCGAAGACCGGCGAGGCAAGAGCGCCGCTGACGAGCAGAAGGCCTAAGGCCGACACAGTGACTGTCTTGAAGGACATCGTTGGCGACATCGAGATATCTCCCTTGCTGGATTGGTGTTGTTTTTGCTGTCGAACACGCTCTTCTTTCAAACGCGTTCCTGCGCGATGAAATGGCCATTGGCGATTTCACGTAACGGGTTTAGCGCTGGCGGAGCACCCACCGGATGAATCGACGAGGGGATTTCGCCGGTCAGCGCCACACGCTGACGTCGAGCCGACGGATCCGCCAGCGGAACGGCGGAAAGCAGACGCTGGGTGTAAGGATGTGCCGTACGTTCGAATACGTCGGCCCGCTTGCCGATCTCCATGATCTGGCCCAGATAGAGTACAGCGACCCGATGACTCATCTTCTCGACGACCGCCATGTCGTGGCTGATAAAGAGATACGCCAGTCCCTCTTCTCGCTGCAGATCCATGAACAGATTGATCACCTGGGCCTGAACCGAGACATCGAGCGCCGACAGTGCCTCGTCGGCGATGATCAGACGAGGCCTGGAAGCCAGGGCGCGCGCAATACAGACCCGTTGACGCTGGCCTCCCGAAAACTCATGCGGGTAACGGCTCGCCATATCCGCAGACAAGCCGACCCGCTCCAAGAGCTCGCCGACACGGCGACGAGTCGGAGTGCCGCGATCGAGCAGACCATGGGTGAGAATTGGCTCGGCGATGGAGTCACCGACCGTGCGTCTCGGATCGAGGGAAGCGAACGGATCCTGGAAAATGTATTGCACCTCGCGACGCAGACGCTGGCGCTCGGCGAGCTTCATCTTCGACATCGGCTTGCCATCGAACCAGACTTCACCGTTGGCCGACTCCTGCAACTGCTGGATCGTGCGTCCGATCGTGGACTTGCCCGAACCACTCTCACCCACCAACGCCAGCGTCTCACCGGGATAGATCTCGAAACCGACTTGGGAGACGGCGAAATTACGATGGGTGGTACGCCCCCAAAAGCTCTTCTTCACGTCGAATTGAATCGACAGATCCTCTACACGCAGCAATGGCGGCACCGTGTAGTCGGCCGTGTCTTGCTGTCGATCGTCACCCTCTTGTACCAGTTCGCCATTCCGCAGCACGGTCAGCGGTGTCCGCCTGGGATGCGTGAAGCCCTGCATCGCCCCCAGCTTGGGCACGGCAGACAGCAGCATTCGCGTATAGGGGTGCCTGGGGCGGGTGAATATCTCCTCGACCGGCCCCGCTTCGACTTTCTCGCCCTGCCACATCACGACGACATCGTCGGCCATCTCGGCGACGACGCCCATGTCATGGGTAATGAAGATCATGGCCATGCCGAGTTCGGCCTGCAGATCCTTCATGATATTGAGGATCTCCGCCTGGACGGTGACGTCCAACGCCGTGGTCGGCTCGTCGGCGATCAACAACTTCGGCCGGCAGGCCAGTGCCATCGCGATCATCACGCGCTGACGCATGCCACCCGAAAGCTGATGGGGATAGCGCGCAAGCAGAGCTCTCGCATCCGGCAGGCGAACCAACGCCAGCAGACGCTCGGCTTCGACCATGGCTTCGGCGCGCGAGCGTTTCTCATGGAGAATCAACACTTCGCAGAGCTGATCGCCGATGGTAAATACCGGATTGAGCGAGGTCATCGGTTCCTGGAAGATCATGGCGATCTCCTTGCCACGAATCCGACGCATCGCTTCCTGGTCGCACTTCAGTAGATCGATGCCTTCGCCAGCCCCCGATGAGAACAGAATACGTCCGCTGGGGAAGCTGGCGCCCGCCATATCGGCAAGCCGCATGATCGACATCGACATCACCGATTTTCCCGAGCCGCTCTCGCCCACGACTGCCGTCGTTCGACCCGGGAACACGTCGAACGACAAGCCTTTGACCACGGAAGCAGTGCCAAAGCTGACACTCAACTCGTCGATCCGAAGGATCGGAGGCAATTCCTGCTTATTCATGGCATCCCTGAAAGTCGAGGTCTCTCACCCAGCCTGGTTGACGAACAACCGGCCGAAGTTTTGGTAGTTGGGTCTGTCGCGAGGGCGTGAAAGCGAAGGCTGGGAGAGAAAGGCGAGCGGAGACGAACGGTTTCCGACTCGGGTAACCGAATATCCGAGGAGAACTTTTTCTCGAGTTCTGACATGGACGCTGCCTGGTTGTTGTTATCGAGCTGTTATCGAGCGGTGCTCCGCCTAGCCACACAATATCCAAAAATTAGCGCCAAATTGCCAACACTGTCTCTCCATCTCATCTTGGTCTCACAGGAGCGCGCATCGTCGCGCGATGGAAAGGGAGCGCAAAGCGCTCACTTTACGCTCCCTCACCCACCCCGTTCAGAACACGAACGTCAGCAGCAAATTGAACACCAGCGCAGCGATGAAACCCAGCGGCGCGGCGCGGAACAGCAGCTTGGGCAGGAGCCCTGAACGCGCTTCGTCCGTCGGGCAGGAGCCGAGAATCAGGCTGCCACCGGAGGAGAACGGCGAGATCGAGGTGGCCTGCGCGCCGACCACGATGGCGATGAAGATGATCATCGGATCGATCGATAGCGTGCCGGCCAGCGACGGCACCAGCGGGAACAGCGCCGGCGTGACCACGCCCAGGGTGCTGGCGAACAGCGACATGAACGCGGCCACGATGCCGAACGCGACCGGAATCAGCGCCGGCGGAATATTGGTCCCGATCCAGGAGCCGAGCAGATCGATGGTGCCGGCCTTGATCGCCACCGAGATCAGCATGCCGACGCCGCAGATCATGATGATCGTGCCCCACGGCAGCGAGGCGATGGCCTTACGCTCGTCGCCCAGTTTCATCAGCAGCGCGATGACCGAGAACACGCTGGCGATCAGGCCGATATCCACCTTGGAATTGACGAACGTCACGGCGGTGTTGTCGGGCAGAATCAGGCTGGCGATGGGCGGCAGCAGCACGGTGGCCATCATCACCAGGGTCAGAATCAGGGTGGAACGCTGGTCAGGACTCAGCGGGCTGGGACGTTCGACATGCGCCAGCGAGACCATCGCCGTACCGCGCTTGCGACTGAACAGAATAAGGCCGGCGAGGACAACGATCGGCACGATCATGGTGCTGGCGAAGATGCCAAAACTGTTGATGAAAGCCTGATTGTCGGAGATGCCCGAATTGGTCATCAACGTGCGGAAGATGATGCCGCTCTGGCTGGAAACGAAGTTGGCGCCTGCCAGCGCGCCGTAGTTGACCGCCATGGCACCGACGATCAGGTTCAACCCGGTGCGGCTGCACAGCAGCAGCGTGATCGGCGCCATGAACGCCAGCACGGTGTAATAGCCGGCACCGAGTGCGGAGATCACCACCGCGGCCAGGAAGATGGCGAACGGCAGCAGATGCGGGAAATGGCGGCAGCGATACATCAGATGTTCGGCCAGCTTCTCCAGCGTGCCGTTGACGATCGCGAAACTGTAGAACAGGCACACCGAGAAGATGATGAAGAATATCTTCAGCGGCCACATCGCGATCACTTCCTTAGGACTCAGACCCAGCCCGAAGCAACCGATCAGGTAGGCGAAGGCGATCGCGAACAGCCCGATATTGATCCGGGTGCGATACCCCAGAATGATGGATACGACGATCGCCCCCACCACCAATAGACTCATCATAAGTCGGTTCCCCTTTTCTGCTTGTCGTGCGCACTCGTTATGCGTGCTCGTTCTCTGACCTATCGGCGCTCAGCTCGCGAGCTCGATCTTGAACAGCCTGGCCGGGTTCTCCACCAGAACCTGCCGACGCTCGTCGGCGTTCGGCAGCAGCGTCTGCATCAGCGCGAACTGGGCGTCGTAATCGGTCCGGTCCTCGAATCGCGTATGCGGCCAGTCGCTGCCCCACAGCAGTCGCTCGCTATGGCCATAGGCATCGCGTAGACGTTCGATCGACCTCGATGCCTGGGCCGGGTTCGAGCGGCTGCGATACGTTGCCGACAGTTTGACCCAGACATCCTCGCTCGAAAGCAGGGATAGCAGCGCTTGATGGTTCGAATTGACCGGATCGATCTCTCCCGCGGGCAAACCGAAATGATCGATCACCACCGCCACGCCGGCTTTCAGAATCTGAGGCACGATCCGGGCCAGATCGTCCATCCCGCGCTGGATTTCCACCGACCATCCCCGGCTCGCCAGTTTGGCGAATAGCGCTTGCCACGGTGCGCTACGATAATCATCCAGGGGCTGACCGATCAGATTGAGCCGGATGCCGACGACCCCCGCCTCGGCCAGCTCGTCGAGTACGTCATCGCTCACGTCGCGCTCCACCACGGCGGTGCCGCGCAGACGCTGAGGGAAGCCGCGTAGTGCAGCCAGCATGTGGCTATTGTCGGTGCCCAGAAAACTGGGCTGTACCAGCACGCCATGGGAGAGGCCGCAGCGATCGAGATGCTCGAGGTATTGCTCGAGAGTCGCGTCGTAATCCGGGCTATAGCGGCGATCCCCGGCCAGCTTCAGGCCCTGATGGAAGATGTGCGCGTGAGTGTCGACGCCGGTCAATCCGGCGTGGGGGAGTTGCGTCATGGACGGCCTTTTCTGATTGGCATGAACACCTCGCGGCGAGCGATACGCTCTATCTTGGCAAAGAACCGCCCCAAAAGAACTATTCATATAGTCGTATAGATACATCGATCATACACGCTTTGGTCGTACGCTTAACTCCGTACGACTAAAGATGAGAAGTTTGGTGATACAGTTGTTTGAAATAACATGGAGGGAACATTCATGAAGGGAATCAGCTCCATGACAGACGAACGTCTGCCGCTCTATCAGCGACTGCGTGACGATATGCTGGCGAAGATCGCCGCCGGAGAATGGACACCTGGCGGCGCGATACCCACCGAAGCCGAGCTGACCAAGCATTACGGGGTTGCCGTCGGCACGCTGAGGAAGGCTGTGGACACCCTGGTCCAGGATGGATTGATGAAGCGCAGCCAGGGGCGAGGCACGTTCATCCTGCGGCCCAACTTCGAAGGTTCGCTATTCCGCTTCTTCCGGCAGGTCGATGCCAGGGGCGATCGCCGAGTTCCCGAGAGCCGGATTCTCGATCGCCAGCTGGAATCACCCGCTCAGGACATCGCGAATGCGCTGGGGCTGGAGCGATCGGAGAAGGTCATTCGGCTGGAGAGAGTCCGGCAGTTCGACGGAGCGCCCCTCTACCACGAGGATATCTGGCTGCCGGCGGCGCGTTTCGAGGCCTTGATCGAGATCGAGATCGACGATTTCGGCAATCTGCTCTACCCATTCTACGAATCACGGTGTGGTCAGCTGATCGGCTCGGCGCGGGAAACGCTGAGCGTCGAAACCGCCACCCCCGATATCGCCAGGATCCTCGATCTCGAGTCCGGCGAACCCGTAGTGCTGATCGAGCGACTGGCACTCGGCTACGACCGCACACCGCTGGAATACCGACGCTCACGGGGCGCCGCCAGCACCTTCCGTTATCAGGTCGATATTTCCTGAACCACCATGATGGATAGCTATTCCATCGACGGCGTCGAGCGTAAGGGAACGTAACCGACGGTTCGAGGTCGATGAGAGGTCGGGATGGCGGCGGGATCACGCCATCCCGATCTTCATCCCAGCCGCAGGGCCGTCACCGTGTTCCGATCGTTCTTTCCCAAGCCGTCGCTTTTTTTCTCCAGCGCCCTGATCTGGGCGCTGATTGCCGCCATTGTGTGGGAAACCGGCGCCAGCGCCTGGGGTGCCGCCATCGGCCTGCCGCCTCTGGCGACAGACGCCTCGCTGCCGGTCGGTGTCTCCCGCTTCTGGTCGTCCTCGTTTTTGTGGTTCTACGTCTACTACGCGCTTTGCGTGGGGCTATTCGCCACGCTGTGGTATCGACTCTGCCCTCATCGCTGGCAGCACTGGTCGATACTGGGTAGCGCCCTGATCGTTTTCCTGACCTATTTCTCGGTCCAGACCAGCGTTGCCATCAATGCCTGGTATGGCCCCTTCTGGGACATGGTCCAGCAAGCGCTCGCCGGGGGCAGCGCCGTGACCGCACTGGATCTCTATCGAGAAATGCTGACCTTCGCGGGGATCGCCTTCGTTGCAGTGACTGTCGGCGTGTTCAACCTGTTTTTCGTCAGCCACTATATCTTTCGCTGGCGCACGGCGATGAACGACTACTACATGGCCCACTGGCCGCAGCTTCGGCACGTGGAAGGCGCGGCCCAGCGCGTGCAGGAAGACACCATGCGCTTTTCCACCACGCTGGAGGGGCTAGGGGTCAACCTGCTCAAGGCGGTGCTGACCCTGATTGCCTTTTTGCCGCTGCTGGTGACGATGTCATCCCATATCACCCAACTGCCACTGATCGGCCATGTCTCCAACGCTCTGGTCTGGGCAGCGATCGTCTGGTCGGTTTTCGGCACGCTGTTTCTGGCACTGGTGGGAATCAAGCTGCCAGGGCTCGAGTTTCGCAATCAGCGCGTCGAGGCGGCCTATCGCAAGGAGCTGGTCTACGGCGAGGACGACGCGTCACGCGCCGAGCCGGCCACCATGAGTCAGCTCTTCTCGCGGGTGCGTCGCAACTATTTCCGGCTTTACTGGCACTACGCCTACTTCAATATTGCCCGTATCTTCTACCTGCAGGCGGACACGCTCTTCGCCTTCGTCGTGCTGACGCCGTCGATCGTCGCCGGCAAGCTGACGCTGGGCCTGTTGCAACAGGTACTCAACGTCTTCGGTCAGGTACGCGAATCGTTCCAGTATCTGGTCAATTCCTGGTCGACGATCATCGAGCTGCTGTCGATCGTCAAACGGCTACGGACTTTCGAGTCGGTGATCGACGACCACGAAACGATTCACGTCAGCTCGGTAGCAGGAGACAGCGACTAATCCGGAATGTGCAGCGTGATCACCGGACAGGGAGCAATATGCGACACCTTGTGCGACACGCTGCCGACCATCAGGCTCTTGAGATTGCTCTGGCCGCGACTGCCCATGACGATCATGTCGACGCCAAGATTGGTCGCCAGCTGCACGATGACGTGCGCCGGTCGCCCTTCCTCGACGTGATAGGTCACTTCGTCGGAACCGCCACTGACGGCCCGCCAGGCTTCCGCGAGCAGGCGCTCGCCCGTCAGACGCCCCTTCTCCGGCGTGTAGTCGGCCGGTGATGCACCGACCATGGCGCCCAGCGCATCCGTGGCGACCGGTATCTCGGGAACATGCAGCAGGTGAATCCAGGCCTGGGTCGCCTGCTGGACCAGCACAGCGTGTGCCAGGGCCTTGCGCGCGCTGGCGGAGCCGTCGATGGGTACCAGTATCTGCTGAGTCATGATTGCCACCCCTCCGTCGATGATTCGATGCGCGCTGATCGCTGTCGCATCGCCGCTACCTGACTTCAGCGTAGCCGATCTCGGCGGGGGGTGGTGGTGCTACGGCGCTGGCACGCCGTCTCAGCTCGCCTCGGCGTGCGCGTACTTGGCGGCCGCCTGGTCGACATGGATACACGCCACCTCGACCCGGTCGTTGACGTGCTCCAGCGGCGGATCGACCTGGGTGCACTCCTCGGTTGCCAGATGGCAGCGTGGTGCGAACGGACATCCCGGCGGCGGCGCCAGCGGCGACGGCGGTTCGCCCTTGAGATGCACGCGCTCGCGGCGCCGATTGGGGTCCGCCACCGGCGTGGCCGAAAACAGCGCCTGGGTGTAGGGATGTCGCGGCGTCGTGAAGACCTCCTCCGCCGGCCCGGTTTCCACTGGCTGGCCGAAATACATCACGATCACGTCATCGGCGATGCGTCGCACCACCGATAGATCATGCGAGATGAACACGTAGGCCAACCCGAACTCTTCCTGCAGATCCGCCAGCAGGTTGAGCACCTGGGCCTGAATCGATAGGTCCAGCGCCGACACCGGCTCATCGAGCACCAGAATCTTGGGATTGAGCATCAACGCACGGGCGATGGCGATACGCTGGCGCTGGCCGCCGGAGAACATGTGCGGATAGCGATCGGCATGTTCCGGGCGCAGCCCGACCTTGGCGATCATCTCCAGCGCCGCCTGGCGCCGCTCTTCCGCGCTCATCTCCTTGCGATTGAGCCTGAGCGGCTCCTCCAGCATGGTCGCCACGGTCTTGCGCGGATTGAGCGAACCATACGGGTTCTGGAAGATGATCTGCACCTCGCGACGCAGCGCCGCTGGCGGGCGCTGCCCCTCCTTCAACGAGACCTCATGCCCACTGATCGTCAGCTTGCCGCTGGTGGGCGGCTCGATCATCGTCAGCACACGAGCGAGCGTCGACTTGCCACAGCCGGACTCGCCGACCACGGCCAGCGTCTGCCCGGGATAGAGCTCGAAACTCGCTTCGTTGAGCGCCTTGACCGTCGCCGCCTTGGAGAACAGTCCGCCCTTGACCTGATAATAGCGCGTGAGATTGACGGCACTCAGTACGGCATCGCGGCTCATGGGCGCACCTCTCTATGCGGGCTGGATTGCGGGTTGTCTCGCGCCACGCCCGCCGCAGCCGGCGACGGCGAAATCCCATCTTCCAGTGGATAGTGACACAACGTACGGGCGGGATCGTCTGCGGCCGGTACCGGCTCCACCTCGCGGCAGTGCTCGGTGGCGTACTGGCAGCGCGGGTTGAACAGGCAGCCGGTCGGGCGATCGTGCTGGCCGGGAACGACGCCGGGAATGGTCGGCAGGCGGTCCTGATTGCCGGCACGCTCCGGCAGCGCCGACAGCAGCGCCTCGGTATACGGGTGACGCGGATTGGCGAACAGTGACTTCACGTCCTGCTTCTCGACCTGGCGGCCGGCGTACTGCACCACCACGTGCTTGGCGGTTTCCGCGACCACACCCATGTCGTGGGTGATCAGGATCAGCGCCATGCCGGTATCTTCCTGCAGCTTGAGCAGCAGCTCGAGGATCTGCGCCTGGATGGTGACGTCGAGTGCCGTTGTCGGCTCGTCGGCGATCAGCAGCCGCGGATTGCAGGAGATCGCCATGGCGATCATCACGCGCTGGCTCATGCCGCCGGAAAGCTGATGCGGATAGGCCTTGATCCGTCGCGCCGGGTCGGGGATGCCGACCTGCGCCAGCAGATCCAGCGCCCGTTCGTGGCGCTCCTTGCGCGAACCGCCCAGGTGCTGCTTGATCATCTCGTCGATCTGGGTACCGACAGTGAAGCAGGGGTTCAGACTGCTCATCGGTTCCTGAAAGATCATCGACATCTCGCCGCCGACGATGCGCCGGCGCTGGCGCGGACTCAGCTGCTGCAGATCCTGGCCGTCGAAGGTCATCCTGTCGGCGGTGACCTGCGCCGTCCATGGCAGCAGGCCCATGGTGGCGAGCATCGAAACGGACTTGCCAGAGCCGGACTCGCCCACGATCGACCATACTTCGCCGCGGTCGACGTTGATATCGACGTCTTCCACGGCGGCAAACAGGCCGCTACTGGTCTTGAAGCGAACGCTGAGGCCTTCAATATCGAGTAATGCCATAAGTCAGAACCTCCGGCGTTAAGAGCGTTTCATTTTGGGGTCCAGCGCGTCGCGCAGGCCGTCACCCATCAGATTGATCATCAACACCGTCAGCAGAATGATCAGGCCCGGGAATGTGACCGCCCAGTAGGCGCTGCCCATGAACTCGCGCGCATTGGCCAGCATCGCGCCCCACTCCGGCGTCGGCGGCTGAACGCCCATACCCAGGAAGCCGAGTGCCGCGATATCCAGAATCGCGGTAGAGAACGAAAGCGTCGCCTGCACGATCAGCGGGGCCATGCAGTTGGGCAGCAGCGTGTTGAACATCAGGCGCAGATGTCCGGCGCCGGAAAGTCGGCTGGCGATGACGTACTCGCGATCCTTCTCGCCGATCACCGCCGCCCGGGTCAGACGCACGAAATACGGCAGCTGGACCATGGCGATGGCGATCATCGCGCTGGTCAGGCCGGGGCTGAGAATGGCGACCAGGCCCAGCGCCAGCAGCAGACTGGGGAACGCCAGCACCACGTCCATCACGCGGGTGATCACGGTCTCGACCCAACCGCGGAAATAACCGGCCAGCAGACCAAGGAAAATGCCCACGCCCATGGAGAGCACGACCACCATGGCGCTGATCGAAAGCGAATAACGCGCCCCGTAGATCAACCGCGAGAGCACGTCGCGACCGACAGCATCGGTGCCGAGCAGATAGCTCCAGCTGCCTTCGGCATGCCACACCGGCGGGACCAGCAGCGCCGAGCGATCCTGCATCGCCGGATCATGCGGCGCGACCCAGGGCGCGAACAGCGCGACCAGCAGGATGAAGACAATGAAAAGCAGGCCGACCAGCGCGCCGCGACTGGCACTGAAGTCACTCCAGAAAGACGCCAGCTGGTAGCGAAAGGTACCGGGCGCGGCGGGGGTAGAAATGGTACTCATGATGAAAGCCCCCTGTTAGTGGCGAATACGCGGGTTGATGACGCCATAGGCGAGATCGACCAGCAGATTGACGATCATCACGATGAACGCGATCAGCACCAGGCCACCCTGTACCGAGGGGTAGTCGCGTCGCGAGATCGCATCGATCATCCATTTGCCGATCCCCGGCCACGAGAAGATCGTCTCGGTCAGAATCGCCCCCGCCAGCAGCAGGCCGACCTGAAGGCCGATCACCGTCACCACTGAGATCAGCGCATTGCGCAGGGTGTGCACCATGATCACCCGGAAATTCGACAGCCCCTTGGCGCGTGCGGTGCGCACGTAGTCCTCGCCCAGCACCTCGAGCATCGAGGAACGGGTCTGGCGTGCGATGACCGCCAGCGGAATCGTCCCCAGCACGATCGACGGCAGAATCAGGTAGTGCAGCGCGGAAAGAAACGCGCCCCAGTCCCCGGCGATCAGGCTGTCGATGGTCATGAAGCCGGTTACCGGCTCGATGAAATACATGTACGAGATACGCCCCGACACCGGTGTCCAGCCAAGGATGGTGGAGAACAGCATGATCAGCAGCAGGCCCCACCAGAAGATCGGCATCGAATAGCCGGTCAGACTGATACCCATGATGGTGTGATCGAGCGTCTTGCCGCGCTTGACCGCCGCCAGCACGCCGGCCGGCAGGCCGATGATGACGGCGAATGCCAATGCGAACAGCGACAGCTCGAGCGTGGCCGGAAAGCGGCTCATGAACTCGTCCATCACCGGGGCGTGAGTCACCAGTGAATTACCCAGATCACCGTGCAGCAAACCCTTGAGGAAATCGAAATACTGGACGATCAGCGAACGATCGAAGCCCATTTGGGACTTGAGCTGGGCGTAGCGCTCGGCGGATATGCCGCGCTCCCCCGCCATCAGCAGAATCGGGGCGCCCGGCAGCAGGCGAATGAAAGAGAACGCAACGATGGTGACGCCAATGAACGTCGGCACCAGCTGCGCCAGTTTGACCAGGAAAAATTTGAACATGTTTGGAGGTCTGACTATTCACGCGATAAGACGCGGGGCGGCTACCAGAGCCGCCCCGCGTCCTCGCTAGGAGAGAATCACTCGATGTCGACGCCTTCGAAGCTATGGCCGCCGAGCGGATCGATCTTGTAGCCGGTCACTTCCTTGCGGATCGGCATGAAGACCGTGGAGTGCGCCAGGGTGTCCCACGGTGCCTGCTCCTTGAAGATCTCCTGCGCCTGCTTGTAGAGCTTGGCGCGCTCGTCCTGGTTGTCCAGGGTTCGAGCCTTCTTGATCAGATCGTCGAACGGCTTGTAGCACCACTGCGAGCGGTTGGCACCGCCGACGCCGTCACAACCGAGCAGCACGCCCATGAAGTTGTCCGGGTCACCGTTGTCGCCGGTCCAGCCCAGAATGACCGCACCGTCGCGCTTGGTGTCGGAGGAGCGCTTGAGATACTCGCCCCACTCGTAGGTCACGATCTGCGCATCGACGCCGACCTTGGACAGATCCGACTGCATCAGCTCTGCGGTACGCCGCGCGTTCGGCATGTACGGACGCTGAACCGGCATCGCCCAGATGTTCATCTTCAGGTTCTCGACGCCCGCGTCCTTCAACATCTGCTTGGCTTTGTCGGGATGGTACTGATCGTCCTTGATGTCGTCGTCGTAGCCCCACATGGATGGCGGAATCGGGTTCTTGGCCACCTGACCGGCACCTTGGAACACCGAATCGATGATCGCCTGCTTGTCGATCGCCATGTTGAGTGCTTTGCGCACTTCCGGCTTGTCGAACGGCGCCATCTGAGTGTTGTAGGCCATGTAGGCGACGTTCAGCCCGGCTTCCTCGAGCACGTTGATGTCGTCGTTCTGCTTCATGTCTTCGACATCGGACGGGTTCGGGAACGGCATCACCTGGCACTCACCCGCCATCAGCTTCTGATAGCGAACCTGCGCATCGGAAGTGATCGCGAAGACCAGATTGTCGATCGGCTGCTTGCCACGGAAGTAGTCCGGATTCGCCTTGTAGCGAATGGCGGCATCTTCACGATAGTTGACGAACTGGAACGGACCGGTACCGAGCGGCTGCTGGTTGGCCAGCTCCGGCTTGCCCTCGTCGAGCAGCTTCTGCTCGTATTCCTTGGAATGGATCGACGCGAAATCCATCGCCAGGTTGGCCACGAACGGGGCATTGGGCTTGGTAAGCTCGAATTTCACGGTGTGATCGTCGACCTTGTCGATCGACTTGATCAGATCGCCCATCGACATCGAGTTGAAATACTCGAAGCTGCCGTTGGCGAGCTTGTAATAGGGATTGTTCTCGTCCATCTGACGCTCGAACGTCCAGATGACATCGTCGGCATTGAGCATGCGGCTCGGCGTGAAGAAGTCGGTGGTCTGGAACTTGACGTCATCGCGCAGATGGAACGTCACGGTCAGACCGTCGTCGGAAACTTCCCAGCTCTTGGCGATGGCCGGCTCGACTTCGGTGGTACCCGGCTTGAACTGAACCAGACGGTTGTAGATCGTCTTGCTGGACGCGTCGAAGGTAGTGCCAGCAGTGTAGAGGGAAGGATCGAAGCCTTCCGGCGAACCTTCGGAGCAGTAGACCAGCGTCTTGGCCATGACCGGGGTCGCGCCCAGCATCATGGCGGCGATGCCAGCCGCAAGCAGCGTCTTCTTCATCATCAATCTCCTGCACAGCAGCACGCTGTTATTGTGGTGTCGGCTCGGGGCCGATTGTCATTGTATTGCCAGCCGGTCAGGCAGCCAGCAGTCGGCACAGACTAGAGCGTGAAGTAGCGTTTAATCAATTGGGCGATAGCGTGAGACGAGGTGGTTGCACTGAACGGCCGTTCAGTCTAAGCGACCCGCCCAAGGCCCCGGTCAGCCGCGCCGGGGAAGACGGGCCGGCGCTATCGTTAGTCTTGAATCTGCTCGCCGGCGGCCAGCCATTCGTCGACCTGATCCTGGTTTTCATCCAGCCAGGTGCGCGCTCCCGCCACCGGATCGTCCTGCGACTCGATTTCCGCCATCAGATCACTCAGGCTTGCGTCGCTCATGTGCCAGGCATCGAGCACCGCAGTCAGCCATGGATCATCCTTGGAAAAGCCCTGACGCGAGAACCAGTAGATCGTATCACCATCGCCGTAGACCTTGTCGGGATCTTCAAGATACTTGAGATCGTAATTGGCGAACGCCCAGTGAGGATTCCACAGGGTCACCACCATCGGCTCGTGATTCCGGTAGGCGCTGTCGAGCGCAGACATCATCGCCGGTTCGGAGCTATTGACCTGCTGCAACGGCAGATCGTAAGTCTCGATGGCGTCTTCGGTCATCCCGGCGATGGCGGAGCCGGAATCGATACCCAGGATCGTCGGGCTGCCCTGATATTCGAATTCGTCGGCGTGCTCCACGAGCTCCGGAATCGTATCGATGTCGACGTAGCTCGGCACCACCAGCCCCAGCCCGGTCTTGTCGTACCACGCCTCGTGAACCTCGAGCGTATTCTTGTAGGGTTCCAGGAAGCTCTTGTCGGTGTACGGCAGCCATATCTCCAGCGACAGATCGATGTCGTTGCTGTCCATGCCAGCATAGAGCGCGCTCTTGCTGACATCGGCGAGCTTGACGTCGTAGCCGTGATCATCGAGCACCAGCTTCCACAGATTGGCGACGGCCACGTTTTCCGCCCAGTTGTTGGTGCCGATGACCAGCGGTTTTTCCTGCGCCTGGTCCTGCGCATCGGCCTGGATCGGGGCGATAGACGCCATGGTAAACAGCACCGCCGCGAAAGGGTAAAAGGCCTTTCTCATAAATTCGTATCCCTGTTTATTGTCTGAAACCAGAAATCAGCGTTATGAGTATCCGGATATCGCGAGAGATTACCACTATCACGTCTCCGCGCTATGGCCCGAGGTCGAAGCCCTCGCAGAGATGGGTCTGATGGGCCCGGCCATGAAGGCTCGGCGCTTGCGAGCATGATCGAGCACCTCGTCCAGCGGAAGTGCTGTTCGAACGCATCGTCGATCAAGACGCCCGCCTGCCCTCGCAGCGCCGCTTCGAAGCGCGGGAGCGCAGTCGCATCAATGGCGTCACCATCCCGGCTCAACTATATGAAGAGCCGCAGAAGCTGGCGTAGCAGCCTGCTGCATCAACGTCGGAGGGTGCGCGCCCTCCGTCGTGACATCCGCGGCATATCATCGATCATTTCCATCAGCGCCTTGGTGTTGCTGTTCGCCAGCTTCGCTTCCGGCAACTTCTTTCATCGACTTTCGCAGCGTTTCGTCGCCTCCCTCAGCACCTTCCTATTTTGATAATTTGCCACTCCCAGCAATGGCTGACGCTCCGCCCCCTTGCCGTTGATGCAAGCTAGCGAAGGGATGCGATCTCGCTGAAAGAACATCTCGGTGCCTGTGTTTACGTTCTCATGCCACGATGGGCATGAGGGGGAATACCCTATCGACGCGCCGAAGATATGCGACTAATGGCGAATATCGAAAGCTTATAAAGCATTTGAGAAGACAAACGAAAGAATGTTTAATTCAAACGAAAGGATATGAAGAATGACAGGACAGGAAAGACGCGAGGCCATCGTTCACCACCTGGCGCAACACGAACGCATCCGTGTGGATGAACTGGCCGACCACCTCGGGGTTTCGGCCGTCACCATCCGCAGCGACCTGCGACTGCTCGAGGAAGCCGGCTACGTGCTGCGGATGCATGGCGTGGTGGTGTTGAGTCAGAACACGGCGGCGGAGATCGCTTTTGCGGAACGCCGGAAAAAACATTCGGGCGTGAAGGGAAGAATCGGCGCCGAGGCAGCGAAGCTGGTGAAGGACGGCGAGTCGATCATTCTGGATGCGGGCACCACGACGCTGGAAGTCGCCCGTCATCTGAAACAGCACGAAGCGTTACTGGTAATGACCAACGGTCTCGATATCGCGATGGAGCTGTCACACGCCCCCGGCGTCGAGATCATCATGCTGGGCGGCAGGCTGCGCAAGACGGCGCTTTCGTGCTCAGGGGCCGAAGCCGAAGGCAGCCTGGCGCATCATCGCTTCGATCGGCTGTTTTTGGGCGTGGATGCGATGGAGCTGAATCGGGGATTGACGACCGACCACGAGAACGAAGCGAGCCTGAACCGGGGAATGATCGCGATCGCCGACGAAATCGTCGCCGTTACCGACTCCAGCAAGGCAGGACGCAAGAGCGTACATCTCGTCAGCACGTTTGACGGCATCGACCGGCTGGTGACGGACGATCAACTGCCCGACAGCTATACCGACACGCTGCGCCAGAAGCACAACGTCGACGTCATTCTTTCATAGCCGCACCGAATATCGTCGTAGAGAACACAGCCGCATCGAACACGGCATCAATCCGGGAGGTGATGACATGAATCCGCTGAGTGAGCTGATCGCTCGCCACAAGCAGGGCGAGCCCATCGGCATCTATTCCGTCTGCTCCGCGCATCCGCTGGTGCTGGAGGCTGCGCTGCGCCAGGCCCACGCCTCGAACGGCCTGGCGCTGATCGAGGCGACCTCCAATCAGGTCGATCAGACCGGCGGCTATACCGGCATGACGCCCGCCGACTTCCGTGATTTCGTCATGTCGATCGCGGAAAAAGTCGGGCTGCCCGCTCACCGCATCATCCTGGGCGGCGATCACCTCGGCCCCAATCGCTGGCAGAACGAAAGCGCCGAGGTGGCCATGGCCAACGCTGAAGAGCTGATTCGCCATTACGTCGCGGCAGGCTTCGAGAAGATTCATCTGGATTGCAGCATGTCCTGCGCCGATGACCCCACACCGCTGGGCGACGAGCGCGCCGCCGAACGTGCCGCCCGCCTCGCCACCATTGCCGAGCAGACTGCCGAGGAGCGGTTCGGCGAAAGCCGGCTTCTGTACATCGTCGGCACCGAAGTCCCCGTTCCCGGCGGCGCTCGTGAGTCGCTCGATTCAGGAATCACGCCGACGTCGCCGCAGGCCGCGCGCGACACGATCGCCGCCCACCGTCAGGCGTTTTCCCGGGTAGGATTGGATGCCATCTGGCCCCGCGTCATCGGGCTGGTCGTTCAGCCGGGCGTGGAGTTCGATCATCTGCACGTGATCGATTACCAGCGCGATGAAGCGCAGGCGCTCAAGTCGGTCGTCGACGAATACGATCATCTGGTGTTCGAGGCGCACTCTACCGACTATCAGACGCGCTCGGCTCTCGAGGCGCTGGTGCAGGATCACTTCGCCATTCTCAAGGTCGGGCCAGGGCTGACTTTCGCGCTGCGTGAAGCGCTGTTCGCCCTTGAGGACATGGAAACGCTGCTGGTCCCCGCCGACCAACGCTCTCGCCTGGGCGAGACCGTCGAGCGCCGCATGTGTGAAGCGCCCGGCTACTGGCAGGGTCATTACCACGGCGACGAAGCCCAGCAGCGCTTTGCGCGCCGATTCAGCCTCAGCGATCGAATCCGCTACTACTGGCCCGATCCCGAGATTCAGGCAGCGCAGCAGACGCTGGTGAACAACCTGGCCGAGCAGGAAATTCCCCTGCCGCTACTGAGCCGCTACATGCCCCTGCAGTACCGTCGAGTGCGCGAGGGCCATCTGGAAAATCATCCCCATACCCTGCTGATGGATCACGTCAGCACCGTGCTGCGCGACTACGCCGCAGCCTGCGACCCTTCCCATACCTGCGGAGATCAACCATGAAGTCCGATGACATGCTGGGCGTTGCCGACGCTCCGGCACGCGGAGCGGCGCATACCGTTCGTGAAATTGCCCAGCAGCCGCAGGTCTGGCAAGCCGCTTTCGATCAGCTCCGATCGCAGCGCGAATCGATCGATACCTTCCTCGAGCCGCTGCTCGCGAAACCCGATCTGCGTATCGTGCTGACCGGCGCCGGCACCTCGGCCTTCGGCGGGCAGATGCTGGTTTCGACGCTGAGCGCCCAGTTGCAGCGCCCGGTGGAGGCGATCGCCACGACCGATATCGTCTCGCGTCCCCGGCAGTGCTTTGTCGACGACAGACCCGTGCTGCTGATCTCCTTCGCTCGCTCCGGTAACAGCCCCGAGAGCATCGCGGCGACCGAGCTCGCCGAGCAGTGCAGCGCGCAGTGTCACCACCTGGTGGTGACCTGCAACCCGCAAGGCAAGCTTTATGGCGCGCATGCCGATGCCGAACGCTCGCTGGTGCTGATGATGCCCGAGGCTGCGGACGATCAGGGCTTCGCCATGACCTCCAGCGTGACCTCGATGATGCTGGCGGTGCTCTACTCGCTGGCACCGACCCTCGTCGGCAGTGAAATCATGGATCGCCTGACGGCGGCCACTGAGCAACTGATGAATGAACGCTCGTCGGGCATCGCGGCGCTAGCCGAGCGCGGTTTCGACCGTATCGTCTATCTCGGCAGCGGTCCGTTCAAGGACCTCGCCCAGGAGTCCGCGCTAAAGATTCTGGAACTGACCGCCGGCCGGATCATGGCGTATCACGATACCCCGCTCGGTTTCCGGCACGGCCCCAAATCCCTGCTCGACGAGCGAACGCTGGTGGTCGTGTTCGTCTCCAACGACGACTACGCCCGCCGCTACGATCTCGACATTCTCGACGAGCTTTGCGGACAGATCGGCAGCGACGCCGTTGTCGCCATTGCCGCCGAGACTCTGGATCCGGCGCCCCCATGCGCGCTCTGGTCGGTTTCCGGAATGGCTCGTGATCCGGACTGGGCCCTGCTGTTTCCCTTCCTGGTTCACGCACAGCTGCTCGCGCTCCACGCATCGCTCGCCTTGGGTCGAACACCCGACAACCCCTTCCCCTCGGGCGAGGTCAATCGGGTCGTCCAGGGCGTCACCATCCATCCCTTCGAGCCGACCGCTCGCTGAAGCCAACCGAAAACCGGAGGTTGCGCATGTTTCTTGGCGTCGATGGCGGCGGGACGAGGACGTCCTTCTGCCTCCTGAACGAGTCCGGCCGGGTCGTAGCGACATTCCAGGCGGGCACCTGCTACTACCTGTCGATCGGGCTCGAAGCCTCTCGTCAGGTGCTGGCCGACGGGGTAGAACACATCTGCAAGAAGGCCGGCATCGCCCCGGCCGAGATCGCTTACGCCTTCTTCGGGCTGCCCGCCTACGGAGAAGGCTCATCGGTCATCGAAACCCTCAATGCCATGCCCCGCGACATTCTCGGTCATGACCGTTACCAGTGCGGTAACGACATGATCTGCGGGTGGGCCGGGTCGCTGGGCGGCACCGACGGCATCAATGTCATCGCCGGCACCGGCTCGATGACCTATGGCGAGCGCAACGGTGCGGGCGCGCGCTGCGGCGGTTGGGGTGAAATCTTCGGTGACGAGGGCTCGGCCTACTGGATCGGCTGTCGAGGATTGAGCGCCTTCACCCGCATGAGCGACGGGCGTCTGCCACAAGGGCCGCTTTACGAACTACTGAAGCAGCACTTTGCCCTGACCAGCGATCTCGACGTGATCGATATCGTGCTGAACGAGTGGCATGCCGACCGCACCCGCATCGCCGAACTGGCGCTCACCGTGATCGAAGCGGCGCACCGTCAGGATCCTCAGGCCGTGACGATCATCGAGGATGCGGTCGGCGAGCTGGCACTCATCGTGGAGACCACCGCCCGACTGCTCGGATTCGAGGCGTCCGAGTGCATTCCCGTCTCCTACTCGGGTGGCCTGTTCCGGGAGAAGACGTTCCTCGACGCCTTCACGCAAGCGCTCTCTGGCCTCGGCATCCGTCACGAACTTCGCAAGCCGCTTCACACCCCGGACATCGGCGCAGCCCTTTATGCCGCGAGGCTGGCCGACGTCTCTCTCGATGTCATCACCACGGACTGAATCAATCCAATAATCATCCACGACTGGAGATACCGATGAACAACAAGAGCTGGATCTTCTATACGTTTCTGCTGGTACTGTTCTGGGGGGTGTGGGGCGCGTTCTCCGGCCTCCCGACCGAGAAATACGGCTATCCCGATCAGATGGTCTACATCATCTGGGCCATCACCATGCTGATTCCCTGCTATTTCTCGCTGAAGCGCGACACCTTCGACAAACGCGGCATCGCTGCGCTATACGGACTCGCCATCGGCCTGACCGGCGCCGGCGGGCAACTGCTGCTGTTCAAGGCGCTGGCCATCGGTCCGGCCTATCTGATCTTTCCGGTCATCTCAATCTCGCCGGCCATCACGGTACTTATGGCCTACTTCATTCTGCGCGAGAAAATCACGCCGCTCGGCGGGGCCGGGATCGTGGCAGCGCTGGTGGCCATCGTGATGTTCTCGCTGCCCAGTGGAGACGCCGATCAGGTCGACTACGGCCCCTGGCTGTTCCTTGCCATCATCATCTGCCTCTGCTGGGGCGTGCAGGCCTTCCTGATGAAGCGGGCGTCGCTGGCCGGCGTCAACGACGGCACCACCTTCACCTGGATGACCATCAGCGGGTTGCTGCTGGTTCCGGTCGCGTTCTGGATGATGCCCGGCAGCGGTTTCGATTATCCTTGGCAGGCGCCCGCCTTGACCACGGTGACCCAGGTACTCAATGCCGTTGGCGCGCTGTTCCTGGTCATGGCCCTGAGTCGCGGCCGTGCCGTCATCGTAGCGCCGTGCACCAACGCGCTGGCCCCGGTACTGACCATCGTATTGTCGCTCACCTTCTATGGCGTGCTGCCGTCGCTGTTCAGCACCATCGGCATCATTCTGGCCTTGGTCGGGTCCACGCTGATGGTCTACAGCGAGGAGAAAGAGCCCGAGCTGCAACGGGCCGACTAGCCGCCAGCGAGCAAAAGAACGCCAGCCAAACTGGCCTCCAAGCCAAATGGCCCAAAAAAATGGGCAGCGACATATGTCGCTGCCCATTTTTTCATTCTTCCAAGAGACGCGGGTTGCCTCACGCCACGCGAGCACGAATCCCGTCATAGTGACCGTGGCGTCTAGCCTCTTCCAGATCATAGGCATTCTGCAGCCGCAGCCAATAACCCTGACTGGTACCGAAGTAGATCGACAGACGCAGATCCGTATCCGCCGTGATTGATCGCGTGCCTCGCGTGATTTCACCGATACGCGTGGCCGGCACGCCAATAGAGGTCGCCAAAGCATTCTTGGTGAGGCCCATGGGCTCGATAAATTCTTCCAGCAGAATCTCGCCGGGATGAATATTGGGAAGTCGTTCTTCAGTCATGATTTGCCTCTCCCGAAGCGGTAATGACAAGCAGCATATGACGCAAGACGTCATATAGCGAAAACTGAGCTCATCCCGGCCGCTTCTCCAGCGCCAACCATCCCGCCAGACCGATCATTGCCGCGCCACTGGTGCCATCCAGCCAGCGCTGACGACGCAGCGTAACGCTGCCTCGGCCCAGCAGGCACCCGGCAGTGGCGTATAGATACGCGCAGAAGAACTCGATCAGGATATAGACCAGCCCCGCCAATACGATCGCCAGTGCGAACGACTCGCCGTCGGCGTGGAGAAACTGCGGCAGAAATAGCGCGAACAGCACATACGCCTTGGGATTGGAAAACGCGACCAGCGCTTCCCGCCGGATCAAGGACCGCGAATCGGCGGTTGCGATGTCACCGCTCGCCGCTGGCATAGTCGGGCGCCAAGCCGTCAACAGCGAACGCACGCCCAGATAGAGCAGATACGCCGCTCCCATCCATTTGAGCACACCGAAGAACAGTGCCGAGGTTGCCAGCCAATGGCCCAGCCCCACGGCAACACCGATCACCATCACCACGAAAGCGGCAAATCATCCGCAGGCCGCCGTCATCGCCGGGACCACGCCGACACGGAAGCCGTTGGCAAGCGAGAGCAGCTGGTTCGCCCCCGGGGTCAGCGCCATGACAACGGAGGCGCCGATCAGAAGTGGCCAGTTGATGACGGATAGCGACTGGGTAGAGAGCGTCACCGTCACGGCGGCGAGGAGAATCAGCGATGTCAGAAATGAGATCTGCTTCGTCACGGCGCACCCCCATGCAAGAGATTGTTAGCGTCGGCCAATTTTCAGGAGGTAACAACTGTATCTGCTGGCGGCCCAGACAGTGCGACGATAATCGGGCCCTGTCGGATTTCGAAATGAAAATCGAGCCCGACCTCAAGCAAACCCGAATGTTCACTAGCGAAAACAACCTCAGCACTCTCCACTGGCTCGTCACTGCGACGAAATAGGCGCAACAAAAGTTGCGATAGTGCCGTACGCCGGCGGCTTCAGACCGCCGGCGACTCTCCGCCCGGCTGCAACACCATGATACAAATCGTAAATATTGAGGCATTTTCCACAGGTGAAAAGTTTGTCGGGGATTCGGTGGAAACCTTCCCGGTGGCTTTTCAGGAGATTCCCCCGCCATGTAGCAGACCGGCCCGGCCCTAAAATAAGGAGGCTTCTAATACTTTTTGCCTACTTCCAAATGTTCGATTTCGCGCCACAATGATCTTAATCGAACATTATTGAGCAGATCCGAACATGGTTAACGAAAACTACGATCTGATTGTCATCGGCGGTGGCATCAACGGCGCGGGTATCGCTCGTGACGCCGCAGGTCGCGGCCTTTCGGTGCTGCTCGTCGAGGCGGATGACCTTGCCAGCCACACGTCTTCGGCTTCGACCAAGCTGATCCACGGTGGTTTGCGTTATCTCGAGCAGTACGAATTCAGGCTCGTGGCCAAAGCCCTATCCGAGCGCGAGATACTGCTCAAGGCTGCGCCGCACATCATCTGGCCGATGCGTTTCATCCTGCCTCATCAGAAACATCTGCGCCCGGCCTGGATGATCCGAACCGGGCTTTTCCTTTATGACCACCTCGGTGGACGGCAGACGCTGGCGGGCTCGCAAGGCGTCAAGTTCGCCGATCACCCGGCCGGCGCCCCGCTGAAGCCCGAGTTCACGAAGGGCTTCGCCTATTCGGATGCTTGGGTCCAGGATGCCCGCTTGGTGGTGTTGAACTGCATGGATGCGGCCAGCCGTGGCGCGCGGATCATGACGCGAACTCGCGCCGAGATGGCCAAACGCAGCGCTGACGGTTGGAGCATCACGCTGCGGTCCACTGAGGGCGAGACAATCCAGGTCGGTGCTCACGGGCTGGTCAATGCGGCCGGCCCCTGGGCCGTGAGTTTTCTCGACGAGGTCGCCTCGCAGAAGCACCCGTATTCGCTGCGCCTGATCAAGGGCAGCCACATCGTGGTGAACAAGCTGTTCGACCACGATCACGCCTACATCTTCCAGCAGCCCGATGGCCGCATCGTGTTCGCCATCCCCTACGAGCGCGATTTCACGCTGATCGGCACGACCGACGTCGAGCATGAGGGCGCACCGGGCAAGGTGGCCATCGAAGAAGACGAGATCCGCTATCTGTGCGAATCCGCCAATCGCTATTTCGAGCAGTCGATCGGTCCAGACGACGTCGTCTGGAGCTACTCCGGCGTGCGCCCCCTGCTCGACGATCGCGAGGACAACGCCAGCGAAATCACCCGCGATTATCGCATTCAGCTCGATACCTCCGGCGGTGCCGTCCTGCTCAACGTCTTCGGTGGCAAGCTGACGACCTATCGGCGGCTGGCCGAAGACGCTGTGGACCAATTGGCGCCCGAGCTCGGCAACCAGGGAAAAGCCTGGACCGGCAAGGGCCACCCGCTCCCCGGCGGCGAAGAAGCGAAACCCCAGCACCTGTTCGAGTCGCTGCAGGCCAGCCATCCCTTCATTCCCCTGGGCATGGCCAATCGTCTGGTCTTCAACTACGGGACCCGCGTTCGCGACATCGTGGGTGACGCCAAAAGCCTGGACGGTCTGGGCGAGCATTTTGGTGCCGACTTGTATGCCGCCGAAGTCGATTACCTGCGCGATCACGAATGGGCGCGCACGGCCGAGGACGTGCTCTGGCGGCGATCCAAGCTCGGCCTGCGTCTCGACGAGCGCGAAAAGCGTCGGCTCGCCGACTACCTAGCCCTCCCGTCTCCGGCAGCGGCGGAAGGGTGAGCGTAGCCGACAACTGCGCCACGACTCGGCAGCCAATCCAACCATCGTCGTGACGCATGTCACTCGGGCCATACCGGCCGTAACATCATCCAACGTTAAGGAAGACCATGGGAGTCATAGAAACGATAGTGCTTCATGAGATCGCCGGTACGGCCTGCATGACGCTGCTCGGCTGCGGCGTGGTGGCCAACGTGCTGCTCAAGAAGACCGGCGGCCACAATGGTGGTCCGTTGCTGATCTTCTTCGGCTGGGGACTCGCGGTCTACTGCGGCGTATGGATCGCGTTCGATACCGGCGCGCACCTGAACCCGACGATTACATTGGCACTGTGGCTGGGCCCGGCCACAGAGTATGCGAAGGGTATTCCCATCACCCTGAACAATACGCTGGCCTACTTCACGGGCGAATTCGTGGGTGCGTGGCTGGGTGCGGTGCTCTGCTACCTTTGTTACAAGAAACAGTACGACGACACCGAGGATGCCACCACTATCCTGGCAACGTTTTCGACCATCCCCACGATCCGGTCACGTTTCTGGAACTGCATGACCGAAGCCATCGGGACATTCGTGCTGGTGTTCGTCATCATCATGTTCGGTCATACACCCAACGGGCTCGGTCCGCTGGCTGTCGCCTTGCTGGTGGTCGCCATCGGCGCATCGCTGGGCGGGCCAACCGGCTACGCGATCAACCCGGCGCGGGACATGGGGCCGCGGCTTGCCCATGCCATGTTGCCAATCAGCAATAAAGGCTCCAACGACTGGGGCTACGCATGGGTGCCTTTCGTGGGCCCGATCATTGGCAGCAGTCTCGCCGCATTCGTTGCCACGATCTATTGAGCCGCAACGGACTATTCATAAACACGTCGACTCCTCATTCAGGATTCCTTATTCAGGACTCACCATTCAGAAGGATAGATTTCTCATGAGTGACAAGAAGAAGTACGTTCTGGCCATCGATCAAGGCACTACCAGTTCCCGCGCCATTTTGTTCGACCACGACGGTCGGATTGCCGGCACCGCCCAGCGCGAGTTCGAGCAGATTTTCCCACGTCCGGGCTGGGTCGAGCACAACCCCCGCGACATCATGACCAGCGTCCTGACCACGCTGACCGAAGTGATCAACAACACCCAGGTCGATGTCGAAGAGATCGCCGGCATCGGCATCACCAATCAGCGTGAAACCACGGTGATCTGGGACAAGAACACCGGCCAGCCGGTCTACAACGCCATCGTCTGGCAATCGCGGCACTCGGCCGAAATCTGCGACGAGCTGCGTGAAGCCGGCCACGCCGACATGGTTCGCGACAAGACGGGTCTGGTGATCGATGCCTACTTCTCGGGCACCAAGATCAAATGGATCTTCGATAACGTCGATGGCGTGAAAGAGAAGGCCGAGAAAGGCGAGCTGCTGTTCGGCACCATGGACTCCTGGCTGATCTGGAACCTCACCGGCGGCGCCGAGCACGTCACCGACGTGACCAATGCCTCGCGCACGATGATGTTCAACATCCGCGAGCGGAAGTGGGATCCGGAACTGCTCGAGATGTTCGGCGTGCCGGAATCCATGCTGCCCGAGGTCAAATCCTCCAGCGAAGTCTACGGTCACGTGCTCCCGAAGTTCTTCTTCGGCACCCAACTGCCGATCGCGGGTATCGCCGGTGACCAGCAGGCCGCCCTGTTCGGCCAGGCGTGCTTCAAGCCCGGCATGGCCAAGAACACCTACGGCACCGGCTGCTTCACGCTGATGAATACCGGTACCGAAGCCACGGCTTCGGAGAACGGCCTTTTGACGACGATCGCCTGGGAGATCGACGGCAAGGTCGAATACGCCCTGGAAGGCTCGATATTCGTGGCCGGCTCGGTGGTCCAGTGGCTGCGCGACGGGCTGCGCATGCTGGGCAAGTCTTCGGATTCCGAAGCGTATGCCGAGCGCGCCGGCGACAACGATGGCGTCTATATGGTGCCGGCATTCACAGGCCTTGGAGCACCCTACTGGAATTCCAACGTGCGCGGGGCGATGTTCGGCCTGTCACGGGGCACCAGCAAGGAGGTATTCATCCGTGCCGCGGTCGAGTCCATGGCCTATCAGACGGCGGACGTGCTCAAGGCCATGCAGGCCGATGCCGGTCTCGACCTGACCGAGCTGCGTACCGATGGCGGCGCTATCGCCAACAACTTCCTGGCCCAGTTCCAGGCGGACATTCTCAACGTCGACGTGCTGCGGAGCGAGATCAGCGAAATCACCGCGCTGGGCGCCGCCTACCTGGCCGGTCTGGCACTCGGATTCTGGGAATCCCGCGAGCAGATCTCCGAGCAATGGGCGATCGAACGCCGCTTCGAACCCGTCATGGGCGACGATCGGCGCCATGAGTTGTATGACGGCTGGAAGCGGGCCGTGCAAGCGACCATGGCCTTTCACGTCGCCTCGTAGACGCTTTCGCGTCGAGCGCACTTGTCGCACGACTGTTGGGCAAGAGATGTGGCCCGAGCCCTTTATCCGAAGGGGCTCGGGCCTTTTAGTCACGCTCCCGAAAGGAAACATCTCCAGGACTAACGCCTTCAAGACGAAGCGCCCCAAGACGAAGCGACCTCAAATCCGGATAATGACCGCATCCGCCCCGGCTCAGAACCGGAGGCGCAGCCACTTACCAACGCGGTCCTTCTCCATGGAAATCAAGGTCAACTATCTCGACAACCTGCGTCAGGAAGCGCTGTTCGATGACTTCACCGTCATCACCGATCAGCCGATCCGCTACAAGGGCGATGGCTCCGCACCGGGGCCGTTCGACTACTTCCTCGCTTCCACGGTGCTCTGTGCGGCCTATTTCGTGCGGGTCTACTGCAACGCGCGCGAGATCCCGACCGAGAACATCAGGCTCTCGCAGAACAACATCGTCGACCCGGAAAACCGCTACAACCAGATCTTCCGGATCCAGGTCGAGCTGCCGGATGATATCTCCGAGAAGGATCGCATCGGCATTCTGCGCTCCGTCGAGCGCTGCTCGGTCAAACGGGTGATCCAGAACAACCCGGAATTCCAGATCGAAACCGTCAAGAACATCGACGAAGACGCCCAGGCGCTGCTGATGGCGGGGACTCATGTCAAAGACGGCGAGGGCGAATCGACCTGGATCGAGGGCAAGGACCTGCCGCTAGAGCAGACCATCGCCAACATGACCGGAATCCTCGAGAGTCTGGGCATGAAGATCGAGATCGCCTCCTGGCGCAATATCGTGCCCAACGTCTGGTCGCTGCACATTCGCGACGCCGCCTCGCCGATGTGCTTCACCAACGGCAAGGGTGCGACCAAGGAAGCGGCTCTCTGCTCGGCGCTGGGCGAGTTCATCGAGCGCCTTTCCTGCAACTTCTTCTACAACGATCAGTTCTTCGGCCCGGAGATCGCCGGTAGCGACTTCGTCCACTATCCCTCTGAGCAGTGGTTCCAGCCGGGGCCGAATGACGAACTGCCCGCAGAGATTCTCGACGACCACTGCCGGGCGATCTTTGATCCGGAAGGCGAACTGCGCGGCTCGCATCTTTTCGACACCAATTCCGGTCGCACCGACCGCGGCATCGTCTCGCTGCCCTTTGTACGCCAGTCGGATGGCGAGACGGTCTGGTTTCCGTCGAACCTGATCGAAAATCTGTACCTGAGCAACGGCATGAGCGCGGGCAACACCATCGCCGAGGCTCAGGTGCAGTGCCTGTCGGAAATCTTCGAGCGCGCGGTGAAAAAACAGATCATCGAGCAGGAGATCGTGCTGCCGGATGTGCCCGAGACCGTGCTGGCGAAATATCCTGGCATCCAGGAAGGGATCGCCGCGCTGGAGGCACAGGGCTTTCCGGTACTGGTGAAGGACGCCTCGCTCGGCGGCCAGTTCCCAGTCGCCTGCGTGACGCTGATGAACCCGCGCACCGGCGGCGTCTTCGCCTCCTTCGGCGCGCACCCGAGCCTGCAGGTCGCGATCGAGCGCAGCCTCACCGAACTGCTGCAGGGTCGCAGCTTCGAGGGCATGAACGACCTGCCGCCGCCCACCTTCAACTCCCAGGCGGTGTCCGAGCCCAACAACTTCGTCGAGCACTTCATCGACTCCTCCGGCGTGATCTCGTGGCGTTTCTTCAGCGCCACCGCGGACGTCGAGTTCGTCGAGTGGGATTTCTCGGGTTCGAATGACGAAGAAGCCGCCAGCCTGTTCGGCATTCTCGAAGCCGAGGGCCTGGAAGCCTACGTGGCGCTCCATGAAGACCTGGGCGCGCCGGTCTGCCGGATTCTGGTGCCGGGCTACTCCGAGGTGTACCCGGTGGAAGATCTGGTGTGGGACAACACCAACATGGCGCTCGCCTTCCGCGAGGACATTCTCAACCTGCACGCGCTGGATGATGTACAACTGGCCGACCTGCTCGAGCGGCTGGACGAGAGCGAGCTCGACGAGCAGATGAAGGTCATCACCCTGATCGGCATCGAGTTCGACGAGAACACCGTCTGGGGCCAGCTCACGATCCTCGAGCTGAAACTGCTGATCAATCTGGCGCTCGGTCAACTCGAGGACGCGCTGGATCAGGTCGAGATGTTCCTGCAGTTCAACGACAACACCGTCGAACGCGGCCTGTTCTATCAGGCGCTGCTCGCGGTACTGCAGATCACGCTGGATGAAGAACTCGAGCTCGACGACTACCGCTACAATCTCAGCCGAATGTTCGGCGAGGAAACGATGACGGCAGCCGTCGGTTCCGTAGAGGGCTCGGTTCGCTTCGCCGGTCTGACACCGACCAACGTGCAACTGGAAGGCCTGGATCGGCATCAGCGCCTGCTCGAAAGCTACCGGAAACTGCACGCGGCGCGGGCGGCTCGGCAAGCCTGAGCCAACCCGATCCCGCCAACGTAACCGCCACTGAAAAACCGCCCGCTGCATGATCGAGCGGGCGGCCTTGCATCTGACATCAACGGTCGGCCGGGTGGTTCACGCCGTCGGTCAGCTCGATTTCGCCCAGATCGTACGGATCGACACCTTCCAGACAGCCGATGTTGTAGCCGTACTGGTCGGGATTCGAACGCCGCCGATGGTGGGTATAAATCCCGCAATTGCCGCAAAAATAGTGCTTCGCGGTCATCGTATTGAACTGATAGCAGCGCAGCACGTCTTCACCGGCGATCACATGCAACGCGTTCAGCACAACGCCCGAGGTGATCGCGCCTTTGCGTTTGCATAACGAGCAATTGCAGCGATGCGGCTCGACCACGCCATCGGGTAATTCGAGTTCCAGCACCACCGCGCCACAGTGGCAGCTCAAACGATGGCGCGGCTGGATGTCGGTATTGCCAATGCGTTTGATCATGGAGAGTCTCTTGGAGGGTCTGATGTCTTTCCAGCGTAATCGACTTGCTTGAGGATGTGGGGCTATCGAAGCTTTTGTCCGAGCTCCACGCTCACTCGATATAGCCCATCTGTCAGACGATCACGGTGACGGAAAAACTGGGTTTCAGCGAATAGCCAGATCGCCGGGTCAGCGTCCTCACGCATGATACCGGTCACGGCGCCCAAACCGGGGAAAGGACCAGCGGCGTAGGTGCTGTCGAACTGATAGTCGTCTACCGACGTATGGCGAAGCCGGTGTAACTCGCCCAGCAGCCGGCGTGCGGCACCCTGCCAACGTGTCGGATCCTGCCGCCAGCGTCCGTCGAGCTCGAGCGCCAACGGCTGAAGGTTAGCGAACGCGCCTCGGATCGGCGCGAAGTCGAGAGCGCTATCACAGCGAGCTTCGAGATCGGCAAGATCGACACCGATCCGCGTCAGGTACCCGGCGACATCCAGCGGTAGGCGCTCGTCTAACAGCAGCGTGGCAAGCCACCATGCGTGAATGCTCGCATCACGATGGAGATGGTGATAATCGACCTTGTCCAAGGTATCGGCTTCGGTGTGCCACCACCATCCACCGCCGCAGCCGGGCGAACGGGTATTGCGATCTTTTGGACGTGGCAACTCCTTGAGCGCCAGATGCAGCGGGATGCCCAACCCCCAGAAGGATTGGTCCGCACCTCGTCCCAGCATGCCGATGTCTTCCGGCGACGAGCCGGCCTGCTGCCGAACCGGTCGTGACAGAAAATCAACGCACTCCGCGCCGCTGCCGTTGACCCTCAACACGTCGCCACCGAGGCAACCCGGCGAATCGACGTTGATGTGGGCCACGCAGCGCTCGTGCAATTCGGATCGATGCCGATCGGCATACCAGGTGGAACCTCCATAGCGCGCGTTGGAGTGCCCGGGCCACCAGGCGATGCGCAGCCCTCTCCGCAACTGGTGGCGGTGACGCTGGAACAGTTCGGCCATGGCCAGGCACAACGCGTTGCCGGTGGCATTGTCCGTCACGCCCTCGTGCCAGGAGTCGTAGTGTGCGGAGAGCAGCACGAACTCGTCGCTCTCGCCGGGGATCTCCGCTACCGGTAGTCCAGCCTCGGCAACCCGTGTCGCCACGCGAGTGCACATCGATGCACTCAAATCGGTGTGGCTGGCGACCATTGCCCTCAATAAGACTTCGCCCTCCGAACGATTGAGTCCGATGACAGGCAGCCGGGGCAGTCGCTTCCGATCCTCAAGCGTCGGCGTTCCCCATATCGGTCCGACGGTCTCTTCATGCACCGCTGGCTCGTCTGAACCCCAGACATGAATCAGACCCCGAGCCCCGAACCGGCTCAAGCGCTCGACGTAATCCTCGAAACCGTTGTCAGCGATGACGATTCGATCACGCACTCGTTCGTACCAACCAAGACGCTCTCTCGAAGTGACTGGCTCGAAAGCGTAGGGATCCTGAATCCGTAATCCCGCAACGCCGTCCGGACAGTCAGCGGCGAAGGAACGCGTCTTGGGAGTGAAACCAAGATCGGGGCGCTGCGGCAGAGAAAGCAACGCTGACACGGGGTCACTCAGGTAGAGTCGGCACGTGTGACGCTCGACTGCGATACCGATCGATTCAAGCCGTGCCATCAACCAGTCGACGCTGCGTTCAGCGTCCGGTGTCGCCGACAGCCGATGCCAGTGACTGAACGCTTCGAGCAGCTCCGTCATCAGCGACTCGTCGATTCTTCCGAGCTCAGTGTCGCCGAAGGGGCGGGCATCCGGTGTCATCTCAATAACTCACGGCGGTGGCGAACAATGCGAACCCGACCCCCAGCAGAATCCACAGGCCGATCAGCGGAGCGGCGAATCGCAACCACTTCTGATAAGGGATGCCCGATACCGCCAGACAGCCCATGAGCGCCGAAGACGTAGGCAAGATCATGTTGGTGAAGCCATCCCCCATCTGAAAGACGAGAACCGCCGACTGACGACTGATATCTAGCAGATCCGCCAGCGGCGTCATGATCGGCATGGTCACCGCCGCCTGGCCGGTGCCGGAGGTCACGAACACGTTCATGATGACTTGAAAGAAGAACATGCCCACGATCTGCAGTGTCCGCGGCAGTTCTCCCACGATATTGGCGAGATGATAGACCACCGAATCGATGATGTTGCCTTCCTGGAACACCACCAGTACGGCATGCGCGATACCGATGATCAGCGCACCGAACATGACGGTCTTGGCACCCGCCACGAACTCCTCGGCGATGCGGCTCGCCCGGTAAGCAGCAAAGCCACCGACGGCAACGCCCATGGTCAGAAACAGCGCTGCCAGCTCCTTGATATACCAGCCCTGTGTCATCACGCCCCAGATCAGACCGCTGAAACCGACTGCCATGACCAGCAGAGTCGAGTAATGTCGCCTCTCGAGCCGGGGGAGCGAATCGAGCAACACGAGCCGATTCTTATGCTGCTCGCGCTCCAGATCGGCGACGACACTGCGCGCGGGATCACGACGTACACGGGCGCTGTAGCGCATGATGTACAGGCTGGAAACGAGCAGCATGGCAATCAACAGGAGTGCTCGCATCCACATGCCCGAAAACAGCGGCACGTGCGCGATGGCCTGGGCAACCCCGACATTGAACGGATTGAGCAGTCCGGCAGTGAAACCGCACGCCGCGCCTAGCGAGATGATCGCGGTGCCGGTGATGGCATCGAAACCCAGCGAACGCGCCACGGCAATCCCGATTGGCACGAACACCATGACCTCGCTCGACATACCCATGGTGAACCCACCGATCGAGAAGAAGCCGAGAAACGCCGGCACCACCAGCAGGCCACGATTGCCCAGCGCCTTGGCGATGCGCCCGGTCAGCGCATCGACCGTCCCGGTGGACTGGATCACCTGGAAGGCACCGCCGATGATGAGAATGAAGAAGATGACGTCGGCCGCGTCGATCAGCCCCTCGACCACGGCCATGGGAATCTGAGTGATGCCGACCGGGGTCGAGGCGATGGCATGGAACGAGCCCGGCACGATCAGCTGTTTGCCCGAGGCCTCGTCAGCGACGCGGTCGAAAGCACCGGCGGGTATCAGCCAGGTCATTGCCGCCGCCACCAGCACCATGATGATCAGGATCACATAGGTATGGGGCATGCGGAAAAGTTGTCGGAAAAAGCCTGAGGTCACGGAAGCTTGGGCAGACGCTCGAGCGTCATTCTGGTAGGCCATGTCGATGTCTCCGAATTGCTGTTGTTATAAAGAGTCGTGTTGCTGCTCGTTGTCACCGGATCGATTCCTGACCAATGCCGTTATTATTGGACGGCGTCTTGTCGCGATCCGCGATCTATCTAGCGATTGGCGCGCCAGCTCTCGAATTCGCCCCGGACGGCGGCCATGGCCTCTGGAGAGACGCAGAGCTCAAAAGCGGTCATCGCCAAAGCGCGAGTCGCCTGGCTGAGCGCCTGCATGCCCGCCTCAGAACCGGCCGCCTCGGCGAATTCCGGCGTATGCGGCACGCAATCGCCAATGCGGATGTAGGGATGAATCGTCGCCGTGATCTGTCCGACGTTGCCGATGTCGGATGAGCCGATTCCTCCTTTCGCGGCGGGCTCTTCCACTTCCAGCCCCTGGTCTTCGAGATGACGTCGAAAGATACCCGCGAGCGCGTGGTTGTTATTGCGTTCGGCGTAGGTGAGACCTTCCTCGATCTCGAGTCTCGCGCCGCTTGCCTCGGCGGCACCGCGGGCAGCTGCGAATACCTTGTCGCGAACCACGCCCAGCCCCTTGACGTTGGCGGCGCGCATCAGGAATTTCGCCTCGGCGTACGCCGGCACGATGTTGGTCGCCTCGCCACCGTGGGTGATTATGCCGTGAACCCGCACATCGTCAGTAAACAGCTGGCGCAGGGCGTTGACCCCATTGAAGGTCTGAATCACCGCGTCGAGAGCACTGATGCCATCCTGCGGCGCCGAAGCCGCGTGGGCAGCGCGGCCGCGAAAGCGGAAAACGGCGTCGACGCAGGCCAGTCCTCCTCGCAGCACCATGTTCTTGCTGCGCGGATGGCAGAGCATGGCCGCGTCGACTTCATCGAAAATGCCATGCTGACACTGAATGATCTTGCCGCCGCCCTCTTCTTCGGCCGGGGTGCCGATGACCAGAATCGTGCCCGGCAGATCGGGGAACGCTTGTTTGAGTGCCAGCGCCGCGCCGACGGAAGCCGTGCCGATAAGATTGTGGCCACAAGCGTGACCCAGTTCCGGCAGGGCATCGTACTCCGCCAGCAATGCGATCGTGGGCCCACCTTCGGCCCCCTGCCAGCGCGCACGGAACGCTGTCTCCAGGCCGGCAATGCCCATTTCGACCTCAAATCCGGCTTCTTGCAGCGGCGCCGTCAACCACGCCATGGCCTGATGCTCCTGGAAACTGAGTTCGGGGTTGGCGTGAAGCCTCAACGCCAACCGCCGCAGTTGCTCGTCGAGGCTGTCGACGACATCCGCCAAAATTCGTTTATCGCTGTGCTGAACCTGTGGCAACAGAATGTCCCTCTCATGTCATATGTGACGCTGTTTAGCCGGTAAACAGCGTTCCATTGTTTATACGACTGGAGAGCAATGACATACAAAGACGGATTTCTTGGCCACCGACCTCCATTGCCATAAAATTTATTTATGACACCATCTGGGCACCCTGACATGAACGAACGCGACTGGCACATCCTGTTGACTGTCTTTGAGACGCGCAGCGTAACCGGGGCCGCCGAGAAACTATTCACTTCCCAACCGGCGCTGAGCTATCGGCTCAAGCGACTCGAAGAACGTTTCGATGTGCGTCTCTTCGAGCGTGACGGCCGCAAATTGAATTTCACCCAGGAGGGTGAGCATCTCGTCGACCATGCGCGGCGTATGCTGCGAGAAGATCTGCGCATGCGAGAAGAGCTGACCCGCATGCAGCAGCATCCGCACGGTGAGATACGGTTGGGCGTGTCGAGCAATTATGCCGCCTACCGACTCCCCCCGCTGCTCGCGGCATTTCAGGCACGCCATGGCGGCGCCAGCTTTTCGCTGACAAGCGGTCTCAGTCACGAGCTGTTCGTGCAATTGCAGCATGAGGAGATTCACCTCGCGCTGGTGCGCGATTCGTTCAACTGGAAGGAACGCAAGTTCGTCGTCGATGAAGACCCGTTCTACGTCTTCAGTCGCGAGGCGATCAACTTCGACGACCTGCCGCGCTTGCCTCAGATAGCACTGGATACGAGCACGTTTCAGAACCGACTGGTGGCCGACTGGTGGAACGCACGCTTCTCGGAGCCGCCACGTGTCGCCATGAGCGTGGACAAGATCGAGGCGTGCATGGCCATGGTGAGACACGGCCTCGGCTACACCATCGTATCGAGCATTGCCTTGCAGGAAACTGACCGCCTTTTCCGCTACCCCATCGTTCAGGCAGATGGGCAACAGCTCACCAACAAGACCTGGCTGCTCTACCGCAAACAGAGCGAGCGCTTGCCCCTGGTGGAAAAACTGATCGACATGCTCAAACGACGAATGGCTTGAGATCGCCCCCGGAGGACCCTGGTCGATCACTGCCAGCGTGCGACCTTCCACCGGTACGACATTCCTGACATCTCTTCACATCTTCGTCATTAGCGCCCCCTAATCTATCGTCACTGGCACTATCGACAGCGACCGAACGGGGACCGACCATGACGACGGATCGAAAGCATTTTTCCAGGCGTGACTTTCTGACGACCAGCGGCCGTCTCGGTATCGGTCTTGGATTGGCCGGCACCGGACTGCTGGGCGCGCCGGCAATCATTCTGGCAGAGGGACGCCGCCCAACCCTCGAAGGTGGCGTGATGAGTGGCGACGTGCTGCCCGATCGCGCGATGCTGTGGGGGCGTGCCAGCATGCCATCGCGGATGCTGATGGAGGTCGCCGACAATCCCGAGTTCCGCGGCGCGCGTCAGCTGCCCTGGATCGATGTGCTGCCCAGCACCGACCTGATCGGCAAGATCGACGCGACCGGCCTGCAGGGCATGAGTACCGTTTACTACCGGGTGCAATTCGCCGCGCAGGGCGATTCACGCGCGGCGAGCGAGCCGGTGGTTGGACGGCTGCAACTGCCGCCCTCCCAACCCAGAGACATTCGCTTCGTCTGGTCCGGTGACGTGGTCGGCCAGGGCTGGGGCATCGATGAGTCCAGAGGCGGCATGCGCACCTGGGAGACGATGCGCCAGGTTCGGCCGGATTTCTTCATCCACTCCGGTGATACGGTCTACGCCGACGGGCCGCTGGAAGCGCAGACCAAGCTCCCAGATGGCGGCGTGTGGCGCAACATCGTCACGCCGGCCAAGCAGAAGGTCGCCGAAACGCTGGACGAATATCGCGGCCAGCACGCCTACAACCACCTCGACGCCAACTTCCGCCGCTTTGCAGCCGAAGTGCCGATGCTGGCCCAGTGGGACGATCACGAGACGACCAACAACTGGTATCCACAGGAGATCCTCAACAACGATCTCTATACGGAAAAGAACGTCGCGCTGCTCGCCGCCCGCGGCCGTCAGGCGTTTCTCGAATACATGCCGATCCGGATGTCCACTTCCGCCCCGCAGCGGATCTATCGCCGTTTCTCCTATGGGCCGGGGATGGAAGTCTTCATGCTCGACATGCGCAGCTATCGCGGCCCCAATAGCGCCAACCTGCAAGGAGAGGAATCCTCAGCCACCGCGTTCCTGGGCGAAAACCAGTTCCGCTGGCTGCGGCAGGCGCTAAACGACTCCACCGCGACCTGGAAGATCATCGCCGCCGACATGCCCATCGGCATGGTCGTGCCGGATGGCGAGTTGTTCGAAGCGATCGCCAACAATGACCCCGGCCAGCCGCTCGGGCGCGAAATGGAGCTTGCCCGGCTGTTGCAGGCCATTCGTGACGACGATATCGCCAACGTCGTCTGGTTCACCGCCGACGTTCACTACACCGCCGCGCACCACTACGCCCCGGAGCGCGCCAGTTTCAAGGCATTCAAGCCGTTCTGGGAATTCGTCAGCGGCCCGCTCCACGCCGGCACCTTCGGCCCCAGCGAGATGGACGCGACCTTCGGCCCACAGGTGACGTTCTTCAAGGCGCCGCCGGAAGGTCAGTCGAACCTGCCGCCCTCGGCGGGCTATCAGTTCTTCGGCCAGGCCGATCTGGACGCCGAGAGCGAGACGTTGACGGTCACGCTCAAGGACAGCGACGGCAAGACGCTGCATACGCAAGTGCTGGAGCCCGAGACCCGTTCCGCCAACGCCTGAGGACAGCTGGTGGTCGGCACCGAGGTCACACCAGCTTGCCCGGATTCATGATGCCAAGCGGATCGAGCGCGGTCTTGATCGCTCGCATCACGGCCCAGCCTTCGCCGTGTTCGACTTCCATGTAGGCGCGCTTACCGGTGCCGATGCCGTGCTCGCCGGTGCAGGTGCCGCCAGCGGCTAGCGCCCGTTCGATCAGGCGCTGGTTGAATGCCGCCAGCGTCTCGAGCTCTTCTTCGCTGTGGCGATTCACCGCGACGACCAGATGAAAATTGCCGTCACCGACATGGCCCAGCAGCGGCGCGATCAGGCCACTTTCGGCGACATCCGCCTGGGTTGCTTCGATGCAGTCGGCCAGCTTGGAGATCGGCACGCAGATATCGGTGGCCAGGAACTCCATCCCCGGGCGCAGCGCCTTGGCCGCGTAGGCGGCATCGTGGCGCGCCTGCCAGAGTGCCTGGCGATCCTCTTCCTGGGTCGCCCAGGCGAAGTCGCTGCCGCCAAACTCCTGGCACAGTTCGGCCATCGCCTCGGCCTGCTCCTTAACCCCGGCGTGAGTGCCGTGGAACTCCAGGAACAGCGTCGGCTTCTCGGCATAGTCGAGCCGGGAGAATGCATTCACCGCGCGCATCGCCAGCGCATCCATCAGCTCGATCCGCGCCATGGGGATGCCGTACTGGATCGAGGCGATCACCGCATCGATGGCGCCGGCGACGTCGTCGAACGCCACCGTCGCCGACGAAATCGCTTCCGGCAACCCGTGCAGCTTCACGTTCAACTCGGTAATGATGCCGAGCGTCCCTTCGGCGCCGATCATCAAATGGGTGAGATCGTAGCCGGCCGCGGACTTGCGCGCCCGCGTGCCGGTCTCGACGATGCGCCCGTCCGGCATCACCACGGTCATCGACAACACGTTCTCGCGAATGGTGCCGTAGCGCACGGTATTGGTGCCGCTGGCGCGGGTCGAGGCCATGCCGCCCATGCTGGCATCCGCCCCCGGGTCGACGGAGAAGAACAGCCCCGTCGCGCGTAGGTGAGTATTCAACTGGGTGCGCGTCACACCCGGCTGGACGGTGGCGTCCATATCTTCAGGGCGAACCTCGATCACGGTATCCATCTGCGAAAGATCGACGCATAGCCCGCCATGATCGGCGATTACCTGGCCCTCGATCGAGGTGCCAACGCCGTAGGGAATCACCGGCACCCGATGCGCCGCGCAAGCTCGCACCACGGCGGAAACTTCCTCGGTGGAGTGCGGAAAGCAGACCGCATCCGGCGCGGCCGGATGATGCCAGGACTCGTCATGCCCGTGCTGATCGCGAATCCCCGCCGCCGTGGTAATGCGATTGCCCAGGACCGGCTCCAGCTCGGCGATTAACGCCTGAAGCGTTTTGGCATCGGGGCGTGAAGGCAGTTCGGCAGGATTCGCGCCGGGAAAAGACATGAAGAACACCTCAGTAGACCGGGAATGACCGACAGTGAGCAAGCTATCGACCTTCCCAGCATACCGGATTTTATTCGCGCTGCGTGACGCCCGCGCCTGCCGATGTCAATTGGTGATGGTATCCCTGATGGCTTCGGTAGCTGGCGCACTCGCCTTGCCGAGCACTTCGCGCAGATGCTCACGATACTCCGCCGTGTGGCGTTCGACATACGGCATCTTCATCACATAGTTGGCGATGGAGGTAACACGCGCATTGCCTCAACGCGCGTACTATGGCTTTGACATGCCTAACACCTGTTTTGCTAACCACCCAAAATGGATCGTAGCTACCAGCAAGAACCCGAACGATTAGGCCGAGGTAAGTTGATCAGGAACTTTCAACAATAGCGGCCTGCTCGGGCCGATATTCGTAGCGGTGCAGGCTGCCATCCTGAATCTTATCTACCGCTTCTCGAATCGCTGCTAGCGGCACCATGAACCATTCTCGGGGGCGTATCGGCTTACCGAATCGGTCATGAATCGTCACATCGAGACGTGCTGGTGCAAAAAAGCGGTGCAGCAGGTTTTCAAGCCCGTGACGATTCACATCAACGAGTCGAAAGGTTGCCGCAATCTCCACTGACGCCATGAGAAACGTTGGATCATTTTCCGCATCAGTAAACCGCCGCTCGACTTCTCCGCCGGTCACTCCGATCTTGTGAACGATGTCACGTTTGCTGGCAATTTCGGGATCGCTGGAAAGACTACGCAGCACATAGATTGTGCCGGTACTGTCGCCCTCGGCCTCGTTTTCCTGCGTAAAGAGCGGCCCGGCATCGGGCTCGGTTACTCGTCGCCCAGTGGAACTCTGAGTCAGTGCTCGTTGGAGCGACCGAGCCAGCAAGTTGCTTTCGGTGCCGTTATCGAAAATAACGCGAAGTCTCCGATCCCGATTGCCCGCATTGTTAACAAATTCCGCCTCGGCATGCGCGATATAGGCCGTCATGCCTTCCACAATGAAAAAACGGCCCTGCTCGATTTCAGATCTGCCGCCAAATCTCCGTGTCGTACGCGCTCCACTAGCAAGGTCAGCCTTGAGTGCTTCGAATATCGGTATGAACTGCTCGAAGTCCTCACACCGCGTGCGTTCCGCAATTTCCTCGGCAGCCTTGATCTCGGCTCGTGAACGTACATGGGTGAGTCTGGTGACATCATTTTCAGGGTCCGCCATAACTCCCAGCTCAGAAAGCAAGGCTGTATCATCCAGCGCGTCAGGCTGAACCTCCGTTGTCTCATCACTCAGCAGCCCCTGATGGTCAAGGTCGACAAGCAACGAGCGGCACTCATCCTGAGTACGTAAACGGGCCAGCCGAACGGCATAAAGTCTTTCAAAGATATCCAAGCCTTCACCGTGACGGGGCGCGTGGCCGTGAGTTTCAACGAATTTCTGAATGTCCTCGAAACCGGCAATGATACGCGCCTCTCGTGGCGTGGTAGACGCTTGCTTCTTGTGCTCCGGCTCCACGCCCAGCTCATTCAGGATATCGAGATCGCTTTTATCAGCCATTGGCCGCGGCCCTCCGCTGAAGATAAGCAATTCCTTCAGCCATCTGAAGCTCCCACGGGTCAGCTGCGCTTCTGGAGGGTAGCCGTCCTGTTTCACGTTTGAAGCGTACTGCTCGCTCGGCCAGCATTCGTGCTTCCTCGTAGGTCAGATTCAGACGCTTGCTGGCGATAACATCCGCCACCTGACCAAGTGTCGCTTCATCCATGGCCTTGGCAAGGATGGCCCGTGATGCCTGAAACGGGTTGATTCGATCAATGAGATCGATCTCCAGATCCTTGACGTGAGTAACGTAACGGCGCACGCCATTGACGAAGGCTGTGTTAACCGCAGGCTTATCGCCCGGTTCCTGATCAGACGTTTGCTTCTTCGCTTCCTGAGTAACGGCAACTGCCGCAATGGCATGCTGGCGAATGGCCTCCTGATCCTCTTCGGTCAGTTCCGGGTAACGCTCGGCCACGATCCGCCCCATGCGTAGCTGCGTCAGCTCCTCGGCCGGGGTCTCTTCATCGAAAACACCACGTTCGACGCTCGGTCGGTCCTGCACGAAAGCAGTAATCACCTCATTAATGTCTTCTTCACAGATGCGCTTGGCTTCGGTGCTTTTAGGCTCGACAAGGCCGCCAATTTCAAGATGATACTGGCCGGTCGCCTCGTTGACGCCGAAATTGGTCTGGCCTTCCTGATAACCCGCTTCCCCATAGTCGAATCCCTCCTTGCGCCCGGCGTCCTTGGGCGTGAAGGTGAACTTCGGTGCCAGCACCTGCTCCATTAGTAGACTTGCCGCGATTGCCTTGAGGGTATCGTTGACCGCCTCGTTGACCGTTTCTTCCGAGGCGTCCGGCTCGGCAATGAGATTAGTAAAGCGTGTGCTGGTCTTACCGGGTGCATCGCGCGTGGCGCGGCCAATAATCTGAACAATCTCGGTCAGCGAGCTGCGATAGCCGATCGTCAGCGCATGCTCACACCAGATCCAGTCAAAACCTTCTTTCGCCATGCCCAGCGCAATGATGATATCTACATGATCCCGGTTATCGGATTGTGTTGGATCCTTCAATGATGCAATGACCCGATCCCGCCGGGCACCGTCATCATCAACCAGATCAGCCACGCGAAGCACACGTCCATCGGCCTGTTCGATCAATTGAAAGCCGGTTTCTGGGTCGCTGCCCTTCCAGTTACCGAGTGCCTGCATGATATCTTCCGCTTCGCGAATCTTGTCACCCAGGCTCTCACGCGCGTTGACGTTGGGAATGTGCACAATCGTTTTCTTATCCAGATCGAGCACCTGAGCGATCGCGTCGACGTAAGGTCCGGTATAGAAGTAGTAACCGATATAAAGCGACTTCAGATAGTCGTAGCCGTTGAGCTGCTCGTAATAGGTGTAAGTCACCTTCTCGAACCGGGCTTCGTCTTCCGGCATCAGTACAGCTTCGGCATCGCCCCGGAAGTAGGAGCCGGTCATCGCAACAATATGGGCTCGGTCGCGCGCCATGAAGGCGCGAAGATGCGCACCCAATCTATTATCGGGGTTGGCACTGACATGGTGGAATTCATCAACTGCCACTAGCCGGTCGTCAAACGCTTCCACGCCCAGTTCTTCCACCGCAAAGCGGAACGTGGCATGAGTGCATACCAGCGCCTTGTCGGATGACGCAAGAAAGGTGCGTACCGCATCGACCTTGCCCTTGGCCACCTTCGGATCATCGGCGCCCGGCGCATTGCAGAGGTTCCATTGAGGCGCCACAGTCCAGTCGGCCCAGAACCCGTTGGCCGAGAGTGGCGTATTCTTGAAGGATGCTCCGATAGAGCGCTCCGGTACCACGATGATCGCCTGCTTCAGCCCCTGGTTTTCGATCTTGTCGAGCGCAATGAACATCAGCGCTCGCGACTTGCCCGAGGCCGGCGGTGACTTGATCAACAGATACTTCTCACCGCGCTTATTAAAAGCACGCTCCTGCATGGCACGCATGCCCAGTTCATTCGACTGCTTCGACGCGCCCGTTGCTGCATACTGCACGGCAACGGAAGATGCACTCTTGGCTGAATCTGTCACGATGCCTTCTCCTGGGCAGTCATTATTTTTGTATACATATCGAACAGCTTTTCCAGCCGCTCGGTATCATTGCGGAAGCGGCGGCCGATGTAGATGCGCTCAAGTGTTTCATCGTTTTGGTCATGCGCGGCACGCAAGCCATCGGGCATCTGCTCGGGATCGTAGAGATCCGCGATGGTAGCGGGAAAATGCTTCTCTCGAGCCAACAGAATATTCTCGGCACAGTGAGTGAGGTCGGCCTTGTTCTGCTCGGTGAGCTTTGGGACGGGAAAAGTGTTCCAGCCAAGAGAGTTTGAATAACGATAATCTGTTTTTATTTTTCCGCACACTGTTGCTGCCCAAGCCAAGTGCAGCTTGGACGAATACAAAGCCAACTCCCACATCTTAAACCCACGCATTGAGATAGCGCTATCACCTATAACTGTATCTTCCCCAACAAAAAGTGACGGAAGATATGGGCGGCTTTCTGAACTATGACGCGGGACTAATAGCGCACGACCTTCCCCATGTCTTCTTTCACCAAAAGCATATGGAATATCCGCAAGCTCATTAGTTTCCTTTCGATCACTTGATAACCGATGTTTACGCACACATTCAATACGGTCATGAATAGCAGAGATACTCAGAGCTTGTTCAAATTCTTCATCTTCTATCCACAAGCAGTAACGCATATCACCATTGATACTGTCATGCGAACCCAAGAACTGACGACAAAACCTTGCTGCCCCAGGGAACTTGGATACAAGATCAGAATATACTTCAAGACTCATTAGTAGTCCCCCGCCGTCATTTGGCATAGACCCGTTAGACATTGGTGTAAGCCCGCTGAGAACTTTCCGAGAGGGAGACACAATGGTTTGATGATCTGGGATCAGATAGGGCCCGATAAATTTGGCTTCTTGAATTTGGTTTTTTTCATATACGAATTTTGGTCGATTAGACTTCACTCCAATTCCTACAATTGAAACTGTAACCGCTGCTTTATGTGAAGCAAGGTTCCTCCACAAGAAAGAAGGAACAGCAAACTGAATCTCAAGATTATCACCGAGAAAAGCAGGCCAAAAGAGAGCAACCTGCCTCCCTTGGCAGATACTGTTTGTAGTTACAAAGGCGAATCTACCACCACCTCTTTTGGAGTACTGGCTAGCTTTAATAAACCAACCCGAGACATAATCAGCAGACTTAGTAGATTTTATAGCCCCACTAAAGGCCAAGGCTAAATCTTGCTTTTGTTTCTTGCTTTGGTCTTGGCTCCCAAGATAAGGTGGGTTTCCGCAGATGTATGTTTCCCATTCTTCATTATTTGTCTCGAGGTTCGACCTCCTAGCCGACGTCCCTTGGTCATATTTCCTAACCGAGACCGTCACCGCTGGACAGACTTCTGTCCAGTCAATCTGCAACGCATTGCCCTTCGTTATATTTCCCGTCGCATGAAGCGGCAGAACCAGCGTTCGTGCTTCAGCCTGGCCAATGAAACGCACGTCACACTGGAACTCTGCAATCAGCAGTGACAGCCGCGCAATCTCGGCAGCGAAATTCTTGATTTCGATCCCGAAGAACTGAGTGAGAGTAATTGCCGATCGGGTCAGGGGCTCGCCCCGGCGCCGCAAGATCTCGTCTTCGATCTCGCGCATGCGGATGTAGGCGATCACAAGGAAATTTCCGGATCCACAGGCTGGATCGAACACGCGAATGCGTGACAGCCGTTGACGCAGGTTGAAGAGCTTGCGCTTATTGGTGCCTGCTGCCTCCAGCTGCTCTCGAAGATCATCAAGAAACAACGGATTCAGTACCTTCTCGATATTCGGCACCGAAGTATAGTGCATGCCCAGCTCGCCGCGCTCATCATCATCGGCAACGGCCTGGATCATGGAGCCAAAAATATCGGGGTTGATGGATTTCCAGTCCAGCTCGCCTGCTCGAATCAGATAGGCCCGAGTGGTGCGGGTAAAGCGGGGACAACCGATATCGCTGGCGAAGAGCCCGCCATTCACGTACGGGAAATTATCCGCCCATGAACGTACATTTCTGCGCTCACCCTCTCGCGGATCGAGATTCATGGTACGGAAAAGTTCAAGGATGACGTCTTTGGTGTTGGAGCCGTCGGCCACGCTCATTTTCTGAATTGTCGATGTGAAAAGGCCGGTGCCGTTGAAGATTCCGGTGTCCTCAGCAAAAAAGCAGAATATCAGCCGAGCCATGAAACGATTGAGATCTCCGCGTTTCTCGGCCGTGCTCCAGTCAGCATTATCCTTGAGTAACTGAACATACAGGCGATTAAGACGTGAAGTCGCCTTGATGTCGATGGGATTATTCTTGATCTCTCGAACAGTAGAGATACCGGCAAGCGAGAGGAAAAAACTGAAGTTATTGCCCAATTCCTCGTAGCGACAGGCAAGCGCCTCTCCAGAGCCGATCTCCTCGGCCTCGATCTGTTCTCCATCGGTGACGAGAATGAACTTCGCCTTCTGTCGCTCAGTCATCAGGCTGGCTTTCAACTCAGCCAGCTTTTCGGCTGTCCTACCGGGCTCGGCGATGGCGATATGGATATTGTTGCGTTGAAGAACGCCTCCCACATCCGACTTGTTGGTATTGCCAGCGCGCAGACGCTTGATCGTCGCTTCCTTGTTGCCGAAGGCGGCAAGGAAGACGAAGGGGAACTGCTCGGGGTCGAAAGGCTCGGTCGAAAGCTGGGAGACAGCTTCTTCTATCTCTACGGCATTCATTGCGAAATTCTCTTGGTCTCAGAAAAATTTAAAAATTTCGGAGATATGCTTTTGATGTTCTGATTTTCGATGGCAGTTTATTTAACAATTGTCCTGAGAATCGTGAACCGGCAGGGTTCATGGCTGTTCAACCAGTAGTGTCGCCAGTGCCGTTTTAAGTTCTCTTAACATCTTTGGTCGATTCCACGCTGCCGCACAGCTTGCTGGCGCTGTCCCACAAAGATTCTTCGAAGCCTTTGGCAGTGCCTTTCTTCGCTTGTGCTTTTGCCATATTGATGACTGCTTCCGTTGGCGTCAGGCCCGACCGCACGATCGGGAAAAATGCGGATGAGTATATCGGAAACAAGAGGGCTCAAGGCAATGCCAATTCGATAGATCCCCTTTCAGGCCATGAGCGTCACTTGACGGTTGCGATCGCGCCGAGTATATCATTTGATATATCCAAAAATTACCAAATGAGAATTCCGCCATGGACAGCCACTTCACGCAATACCAGCCACCAAAAGCACCAGCCGCCGGTTTTTGGCAGCAGATCGGCCTGCCCGCTCGCGGGCGCCGCCTGCATGAGGTGCTCCATGAAGGCTTGGAGTACCGGGTCTACCCCAGATTGGCTCAGATGTCGGGCATCGAGCAAAAAGCTTTGGCTGGCTACGTCGCGATTCCTTCTGCCACGCTGAACCGCCGCGCCAAATCGGGGCGGTTCAAGATGGCGGAAAGCGACCGGCTGTATCGCTTTGCCGAGCTCTTCAAGGCGACATTGGATCTGTTTGAAGGCGATGCCGATGGGGCACGCGCCTGGCTGCTCGATCCCAATATCGGGCTGGGCGGGCGCAGACCCGTCGAGATGAGCGCGACATCGGCCGAATACCAAACGGTACTGAACCTGATCGGCCGACTGGAGCACGGGGTCTCTGCGTGAACGAGATCACTGCCTATCGGTTGGTCAAACGGAAGTATCAGGACAGTGCATTCGATGGCGAAGGCGCACGACTCTTCGGAGGACGCTGGAACAGTCCCGGCAGAGCCTGTGTGTACGTTGCGGGTTCCGAGTCACTGGCATTGCTGGAAATTATGGTACATCTGGAAAACTACCGACTGCTCAATGCCTATACGCTGCTGCGCCTGACGCTGCCAGCCGACAGTATTCTGCGCGTCGGGGTAGATGATTTACCGGAAAACTGGAGGGAAGCACCGGCACCAGCGGAGACCGCCGAGCTGGGCGACGGCTGGCTGACCTCCGGTCAAAGCCTCGCGCTGGCACTGCCCAGCATCGTGGTACCACGAGAGCTAAACTACATGCTCAATCCTGAACATCCGTTGTTCGAGCAGGTCGTCGCGACGGCCGAGGCGCTGCCCTTCGAGCCCGACCCGAGACTCTAAACGGATCAAAGGCAGCCAGCGCTGTCTTCGTGTCACGCGCAAGTTTTTCAAGGAACGAAATTCTCAGACAGATACCGAACCTCGTGCCTCGGCAGCTGGTGCTCCTGCCGTGCCGAAAACCCGCTCCAGATGCTCGCGATACTCCGCCGTGTGGCGTTCGACATCCGGCATCTTCATGACATCGTTGGCAATGAAAGTGGGCAACCCTTCCAGTCCGACGAAAGTCTGCGATTTGTGGAACGCGAAGTAGACGCTGTCGACGCCGCGGCCTTCGAAGAAGTTTCCCGGCTCGTCGAACGCTTCCCGCGGGGCGTTCCAGGTTAGCGAGAGCATGTAGCGTCGACCCTGCAGCAACCCGCCGCTGCCGTACTGTTTGCTCGGATCCTGACGCGAGCGCCCATCGTTGGCGTAGAGCGATCCATGACCGGCGGTGAACACCTCGTCGATGTAGCGCTTAACGCTCCACGGCGTGCCCATCCACCAGCCGGGCATCTGATAGACGATGGTGTCGGCCCATAGGTAGTTCTGCACTTCGGCGTCGACGTCGTAGCCCTGCTCGATGATCGTTTCGTGAACCTGATGACCCAGTTCACGCAGCTCCTCCACGGCAACTTCGTGGAACGTATTGTTGAGTTCACCGCCGGAATGGGCGAAGGGCTTGCCGCCGTTGATCAAAAGTATCTTCATGAAGTCGCCTCTCGATGGACAATGATGAAGTGGCCGTGTGCCGCCACTAATCGATGATTGATTGTGCCCCATACCCAAGAAAGAAAAACCCGGCTGGCGACAAGTCACTTTTGATTTAAAATCAACAAACATCCCGGAAGGCGATCGCCGCGCCATGAAAAGCACCCTGGAAGAGCAGCAGGCGTTCATCGCCGTAGTCGACAGCGGCTCGATCACGGCCGCCGCCGAGCGGCTGGAAATGACCGTCTCCGGCGTCAGCCGGGCTCTCAACCGGCTGGAGCAGAAACTGGCGACGACACTGCTGCGACGGACGACGCGACGGCTGGAGCTGACCGACGAGGGCGAGACGTTCCTCGCCCATTGTCGACGCATACTGGCTGCCGTGGAAATCGCGGAGGAGGCAATCGTCGGCCACCATGACCAGCCCCAGGGGCGGCTGCGCGTCAACGCTGCGCCAAGTTTCATGCAGTTCGTGATCGTGCCGATCATCGGCGAGTTTCGGGCCCGCTATCCCGGCATCACGCTGGAACTCGACACCCATGACCGCTTCATCGATCTGCTCGAGCAGCGCGTCGACCTCGCCATACGCATCGGCGAGCTGAACGACTCTTCGCTGCACGCCCGTCCGCTCGGCCACAGCCCGCTGCGGCTTCTCGCCAGCCCTGGCTATCTCGAGCGCCATGGCGTGCCTCGCCGCGTCGAGGATCTCGCCGACCACAGCCTGCTCGGTTTCAGCCAGTTGGATCACCTCAATGACTGGCCGCTGCTCGACGCCCAGGGCCAGCCGTTTCACGTGAAACCTTCGCTATCCGCTTCCAGCGGTCCAACCCTGCTGGAGCTGGTGACGGCCGGCGAGGGCATCGCCTGTCTCGCCGACTACATGACCCTTCGCCCCCGCCAGCTCGGCACGCTGATCGACATACTACCCGAGCAGACGCAGTTCCAGACCCAGCGCATCAACGTCGTCTATTATCGTCAGACCGCGCTCTCCCGCCGCGCTCGGCTGCTGATGGATTTTCTTGCACAGCGGCTGCCGGGAGACTATCTGAGTATCTGATGTTCATCGCTGCAAGCGAAAGCACCAGCCGGTCGCGGCCGAACATCGCTATCTGGGCCGCCCAGCGATTTATATCGATTCCTCCTTAACCTGGATCGAATCCCCCGCCCTTGCTTAAACAGTATCTTGTCGAGCATGAGCATGTGATGCGCCAAGGCAGGCGCCACGTTTTACGAAGGAGCGTACGATGCCCCACCCCGATTGGCGGCGCGCGCTGCGTCGGCTTCGCACCGAGTGGGCAACGCCGGCGGAAGAGCCTCAGACACTCGCGCGGCGCCTCGAGCAGTTGATCGCGCTGGAGCTCGATCGACTGCCACGGCCGGCCCAGGGCGAGACCTTGACCCGCTGGGCGACGCTTGCAGACATTGCCGGACTCGATCTCGCGCTGATCAAACTGTTCGAAGGCCACACCGACGCGCTGGCGATCATCGCCGAGCTGAGCGACGCCGATCGCTTCCCGCCAGAGGCGACATGGGCCGTGTGGGCCGCGGAACCGCCGTTTGCCCGCGTCGAGATCATTGCTGATGAAGCGACGACCGGGCCGCTGCCGGACCGCCAGCGCGTACGCCTGAACGGTCGCAAGGCGTGGTGCTCCGGCGCCGCGACGGTCTCTCACGCACTGGTCACCGCCTGGCATGAGCAAATTCCTTATCTCGCTGCCGTCGAGATGCAAACGCCCGGCGTTCGGGTCACGCAGACCGGCTGGCATGCCGTGGGTATGGCGGCCACCCAGAGCGTGGACGTGGATTTCGACGGCGCCGAGTCAGTTCTCGTCGGTCCCGCCAGAGGCTATCTACAACGTCCCGGTTTCTGGCAGGGCGGCATCGGCATCGCCGCCTGCTGGTGGGGCGCCGCCGCCAGATTGGGCGAGATACTGCGGGCGAGCGTCGCCAAGCGGGACGACCCGCACGCCCTGGCGCATCTGGGCGCGGTCGAACTCGCGCTGCGCCATGGTGAAGCGCGCCTGCGAGAGGCCGCCAGCTGGATCGACGAGCACCCCGACGCCGATGCACGCTATCTGGCGTTGTCCGTACGCTGCGCCGTCGACGCCGTCGTCGAGGAAGTCATTCATCATGTCGGCCGCGGCGTCGGTGCCGGCCCCTATTGTCGCGATCCGGCATTTGCCCGGCTGATCGCCGACCTGCCGGTATTCGTCCGCCAGTGCCACGCCGAGCGCGACCTGCAGGCGATCGGGGACTATCGCCGACAGGATCACGAGGAAATTTCGGAATGGAATCTGTGGCCATGATCGGAAAAGAGCGGCGAATCGAAGGCGATGGCACGCCGCTGGAGATCTGGCTTGACTGGCCGGAGCTGGCGGCATTGCCCACGTTCGATCTGGAAGCGCGAATCGCCAAAGGTCGACGCGTGGTGGTGGTAGCACCGCACCCCGACGATGAGATCCTCGGTTGCGGCGCCCTGCTGCAGCAGTGTCATGCCCTGGGTCGCGAACTGCTGATGGTTTCGGTGACCGACGGCACCGGCAGCCACCCGGACTCGACACGCTGGCCACCCGAGCGGCTGGCCGCCACGCGACCCGAGGAGAGCCAACGCGCACTGGCCTGCCTGGGGCTCGACGACATCGAGACGATTCGCCTGAGACTGCCCGATACGCAAGTCGCCACGGAAACGGCGGAACTCGCCTTCCGGCTGCACAAGGTGCTGCGCGACGACGACGTCATTGTCACGACATGGCGCGGGGATGGCCATGCCGATCATGAAGCGGTCGGCGAGGTCTGCGCCAAGCTGCTGAAGGAGAGCCAACGCACCCTGCTCGAGATGCCGATCTGGATGTGGCACTGGGCAACGCCGGACGACCCGCGTGTGCCGTGGCATCGCGCTTACCGATTGCCGTCGACGGCCACCGAAATCGAGCGCAAGCAGCACGCCATGCGCGAACACGTCAGCCAGTGCGAGCCCGACCCCACGACCGGCCGGCCACCGATTCTGTCTGCCCAGGCGCTTGCTCGCCTGATGCAGGATCACGAGGTGCTGCTGGTATGAGCGCCCGTGACATGAACGAACTTGGCATGAACGAACCTGGCACGAATGAAGACTTTTCGACCGGCATTGCCGAAGCCGGCACGCAAGATGCCGCCAAGGCCGATGCCAGGCTCGAACTTCACGCGCATTTCGAGCGTCTGCACGCCCAATCCAGCGATCCGTGGCACTACGACGCTTCCTGGTACGAACAGCGCAAGCGGGCTCTGACGCTGGCAATGCTAACGCGCTCGCGTTATCGCCACGCGTTCGAACCCGGCTGCTCGGTGGGCGTACTCAGCGCCGACCTGGCGCCGCGTTGCGATCGACTGCTGTGCTGGGACATCAGCGCCAGCGCCGTCGCTCATGCTCGCCGCCGACTGGCACCCTGGCGATACGCACAGGTCGAGCAGCACGAGCTGTCGGACACGCCAACCGAGGCGCTTCCCACCGGGGCATTCGATCTTGTCGTCTTCAGCGAGCTGGGGTATTACCTGGAACCCGCCGCACTACAGGCAACGATCGAGGGTCTCAAACGCGCCCTGCACCCGTCTGGCGAGCTGGTGGCGTGCCACTGGCGCCATCCACTGGCCGATGGCCGGATGAGCGGCGACGTCGTGCATGAACGGCTGCATGAGATCCTCGAAATGCCCCGTGTCAGTACCCTGACAGAGCGCGATTTCCGCCTGGACCTGTGGTCTGCCGAGGTCGCGCCATGATCGGTGTGGTCGTGCCGGCCCACAACGAGGAGGCCTTGCTCGACGCCTGTCTGGAGTCGCTGCAGGCCGCGGCGGGGCATCCGGCAGTCATCGAGGAAGGCGTGCGTATCGTCGTGGTGCTGGACGCGTGCACTGATGGATCCCACGCCGTCGCGCGCCAACGTGGCGTGACGACGCTCGACGTCGACTTCACCAACGTCGGCATGTCGCGCCATGTCGGCGCGCAATGGCTGATCGAACGCGGCGCGCGCTGGCTGGCCTTCACCGACGCCGACACCATCGTTCAGCCCGACTGGCTCGCCCAGCAGCTCGACAGTCGCGCCGATGCCGTCTGCGGCGGTATCCGGCTGGAGGGTTGGGACCAGCTACCCCGGGAGCTGCGCCGCCGCTTCGTCGCCTATCGACGCGCCCTGCCCGATGGCCGGCACATCCATGGCGCCAATCTCGGCGTTGCTGCCGGCGCCTATCAGGCGGTCGGCGGTTTCGCCCCGCTCGCCACCCAGGAGGACGTGCATCTGGTTGCCGCCCTGCAGCAGCACGGCTACACCATCGACTGGCGCGAAACCCTGAAGGTCCTGACCAGCACCCGTCAGGATGCCCGGGCCCCAGGGGGGCTCGGTGAACGACTACGTGCCCTGCAGCTCTAGTCGCCGCGCCCGCCGGGCCACGGTCCTGGCAACCGCAACGGCAACCACAGCCACAGCCACAACCACTACCAACGACGGTGCAGGTCGTCGATTCGCCTAATCGCCGAAGGCAGCCCATACTGAAATGAAGACACGCCATGACGGCTTCTACGCACCGTCATGTCTTGTGATGGCGGTTGTCCTGCCGCTCAAATCTCAACGCTTACGTCCTATCGCTCACGCCCCATCAGTTCGGGCTGGCCATCAGCCGCCCTTTTCCTCTCGACAGGTTCGCCAGGAGATACCGCTGTGAGAATTCAACTAGGCTGCGAGATGATCTATCAGTTCGCTGCGCCCACGCCGATGATCGCGATGCTCAACGTGCACCACTCACGATTCGCGAGCCTGGAGCAGCCCGATCACCTGACGACCACTCCCATCGTTCCGCTATCGAGCTATCGCGATAGCTTCGGCAACTGGTGCAATCGGTTGGTGGCGCCCGCCGGCACCTTCTCACTGGGCACCAACACCGTGCTGCACGACGACGGCGGCTATGATCCGGTCGATGTCACGGCGCAGCAGCATCCGGTGGAGACACTGCCGTCGGACGTGCTGCTGTATCTATTGGGTAGCCGTTATTGCGAAACCGATCTGCTCAGCGAAATCGCCTGGCAACGATTCCAGTCCACCCCGCCGGGGTGGCAGCGCGTTCAGGCGATCTGCGATTTCGTCCACGACCACATCACTTTCGGCTACGAGCACTCGCGACCCACTCGCACCGCCGCGGAAGCCTACCGGGAACGCGTCGGCGTCTGCCGCGACTACACCCATCTGGCCGTCACGCTGTGCCGCTGCATGAACATCCCCGCCCGCTACTGCACCGGCTATGTCAGCGATATCGGCAACCCGCCGCCCTATGCCGACATGGACTTCGCCGCCTGGATGGAAGTCTATCTCGGCGGACGCTGGTGGACCTTCGACCCGCGCAACAACGCGCCCTGCATCGGCCGCGTGCTGATCGCCCAGGGCCGCGACGCCACCGATGTACCGCTGACCCACACCTTCGGCCCCAATACCCTGGGCGGATTCAGCGTGTGGATCTACCAGCTGGCGGAGTGACTCCCATCCTGGATCGCCTCCCCGCCTCGCCGGCGGTCTCGAGATAACTCATGCAGAGCGGAGCGGGCTTCCCGATCCTCTTCCTGAATCGGGATGCCCTCCGACGTTAAAGCACATTAACGGTCGCCATCGAGAGAACGGGCTATCGTAAGACGGGTTGGTAGAGGGCCTCCCGTCAGGGACCGCATGGTGCAAAACGCGGCCCCCGCTTCATCAACAGATCCGATACAGGTCGAAGACATGGGAAAACGATAAAAACGCGGTTCTTGACGGCAACCAGCGATGGATCGGCCGAGTCAGCAAGGAAAACGGCGCGCAAAACGTCCTCGTGGAGACGGAAGTGGGTACGACCTATCGTATCCCGGCGAACCGAATCACGCGGCAGGAGACCCACTGGATATTGACGGATCCGATCGACGATTTTCCAAAAATCCCCTCCGAACAGGAGATCCAGGATCGCGTCGACGACATGAGTGAAGACAGCTTCCCGGCCAGCGACCCACCCAGCTTCACCCCCGAGAAGCCGGACATCAATTCATAGAACATCCGTGCCTAGTAGCTAGCCGCAGCAACAGGCGAGGTTCCAAACCACGTTTCCAATAACAAAGCCCTCTCAACGAGGGCTTTTTTTGACGTCTGGATCTTCGAATTGGCGAGTTGAGCATCGCCCCGGTGACTCCTTCAGGTTAATCAAGGCTGTCCATTGGCCGGTTGTCCTGAAGCCCACCATGCCCGTCAGCGGCGCCGGCGCCTCCCTTCTTCGCAACTTTCAACGGATACGCATCATTCAACTGACATGTTGACGTCATCGCAGTGTCACGCGCCGAACTCAAACTGCAAACGTTTTCATTCATGCAGGCTGCGTTGCCGTTATGTCATTCACGCCACGTCCATCGCTCGTCCAGATTGCCGAACAGACCGGCGTGTCTCCGGCCACGGTGTCACGCGCGTTCAACCGACCCGAAATGCTGAGTGACGCGACTCGCAAGCGGATCCTGGCGACCGCCAAGCGTCTCGGTTTCCGGCCCAACCGGATCGGCAGCAGCCTGCGCTCGGGCAGCACGAAGACCTTGGGACTGTTGCTGCCGACAATGTCAAACCCGGTCTTCGCGGCCTGTTTCGAGGGCGCCGAAGCGCGTGCACTGGAGGCCGGCTACAGCGTGATGCTGGCGACGACGGGCTACGACAGTCAGCGCGAACGAACCGCTGCTCGCAGCCTGCTTGATCACCGCGTTGACGGGTTGATCCTGACCGTCTCCGACCCGAGTACCAGCGCCACCCTCGACGAGCTGACCGCCAGCGACGTGCCCTTCGTGCTGGCCTACAACGAGAGCGATTCGCATCCTTTCGTCAGCGTCGACAACCACGCCGCCGCCGGCGACATGGTCGAATATCTGGTGGCATGCGGACATCGCCAACTCGCCATGATCAGCGGCCCGCTCGACGCTTCCGATCGCGCGTCGAAGCGTCTCGATGGCGTGCTGGATCGCGCCGCGACTCTGGGCCTGCCAGCGCCGATCCACGTTTCGATGCCGCAGCATACCGCTGCCGATCGAGGTCGTCTGAAGAGCCTGATGGCGTCACCGGAGCCGCCGACCGCGCTGTTCTGCTCTAACGATCTGCTCGCCACCGCCGTGATCGCCGAACTGTCTTCACTCAGTTTACGCGTGCCCAGGGATCTTTCGGTATGCGGTTTCGACGGCATGGCATTCGGCGCCTTGATGGTGCCGTCGCTGGCCAGCGTCCACCAGCCGAGTTTCGAGATCGGTAGCCAGGCCTGCCAGGAGCTACTCAGCGCGCTCGGCGGCGAAGGCAGCCGTTCTCTGCGCCTGCCCCATCGCCTGTTTGGCGGCGATACCGTCGCCAGTTTGTCGCACCAAGCCGTTCAACCATCGCATTGCCACTCTTGAGGATTGCATCATGTTGAAGCACACGCTACGCGCCGCCGCCATGGCGTTGGGAGTCGTCGGCGCCGCTCTGAGCCCGCTGGCGGCCCAGGCCGACGACAACGCTATCTGCTACAACTGCCCGCCGGAGTGGGCCGACTGGGGCACCCAGTTGAAGGCCATCGAGCAGGACACCGGCATTCACGTGCCCCAGGACAACAAGAATTCCGGTCAGTCGCTGGCCTCGATCACTGCCGAGAAGAGCAACCCGGTCGCCGATGTCGTCTATTACGGCGTCACCTTCGGCATCCAGGCCGCCGAGCAGAACCTGGTGCAAGCCTACAAACCCGCCCACTGGGACGAAATTCCCGCCGGCCTCAAGGATCCGGACGGCAAGTGGTTCGCGATTCACTCCGGTACGCTGGGCTTCATGGTCAATGTCGATGCGCTGGGCGATACGCCGGTGCCGCAATCCTGGGAAGACCTGCTCAAGCCGGAGTATCGCGGCCTGATCGGTTATCTCGACCCGTCTTCGGCTTTCGTCGGCTACGTCGGTGCGGTCGCGGTCAACGGCGCGTTGGGTGGCTCGCTAAAGGACTTCACCCCGGCGATCGAGTGGTTTCAGAAGCTGCAGGAAAACGACCCCATCGTACCCAAGCAGACCGCCTACGCCCGCGTGCTCTCCGGCGAGATTCCGATCCTGCTCGACTATGACTTCAACGCCTATCGGGCGCGCTACGACGACAACGCCAACGTCCAATTCGTGATCCCGCAGGAGGGCACCATCACCGTGCCCTACGTGATGAGCCTGGTAGCCAACGATCCCAACCCGGAAGCGGGCAAGAAGGTGCTCGACTACGTGCTCTCCGATAAGGGGCAGTCGATCTGGGCCGATGCCTACCTGCGCCCCGTGCGTCCGGGTGCCGCCTCGAAGGAAGCCCAGGCGAAGTTCCTGCCGGATAGCGACTATGCCCGTGCCGGGACCATCGACTACGCCGAGATGGCGGCAGCCCAGCGCGCTTTCTCCCAGCGTTACGCCAACGAGGTCGACTGAGATGGGTCGCCGCGCCTGGCTGATCATCGCCATTCCGGCCATCACGCTGTTCGTCGCTTTCTGGCTGCTGCCGATGGCCAAGCTGGCCGGGCTGGGCGCGGCGACGCCTCAGGGCATGGACGTCTCCGCCTACTGGCTGGTGCTGACCCAGCCGCGCTACTGGCAGAGTCTGGCCAACACCGTGGGGTTGTCGCTGGCGGCAACGCTTGCCACGCTCGCGATCGCGCTACCGGTCAGCCGATTTCTCGCCCGTCACCCGGCGTTTCCCGGGCGGCGGGTGCTGATGTCGCTGCTGATCTTTCCACTCGCCTTTCCCGGCGTGGTGGTGGGCTTTCTGGTGATTCTCGCCACGGGGCGCCAGGGCGTGCTCAATACGCTGGCGAAAGCGCTTTCCGGTGAACCGATGGTGCTCGCCTACGGCATGGCGGGACTGTTCATCGGCTATCTCTACTTCCTGCTGCCGCGCACCATCGGTGTGCTGATGGCGGCAGTGGAAGGGATCGACAGGCACTGGCTGGAAGCGGCGCAGACCCTGGGCGCAAGCCCTTGGCGACGCTTCGTCGATATCGAGCTGCCGGCATTGACCAGCGCGCTGACCGCCGCCGGTGCGATGTGTTTCGCCACCGCCATGGGCGCCTTCGGCACGGTATTCACGCTCGGCACCAAGATCGACGTGCTGCCGATAACCATCTACGACGAGTTCACCAACTACGCGAATATTCCGGTTGCCGCGGCACTCTCCGTGGTGCTGGGGCTGGCCACCTGGGCGGCGCTCTATATCGCCAACACGCTCGCCAACCGTTCGGCCAGCGCCCGCTGATGTCGTTTCCCCGATATTCAAAACAGACCGTCGAACCGACCGTTAAACCATGCCGCTGAGACTTCAAGCCCATGATCCATTCTCGCCTCGACACCCGGCTGGGCCTGACGATTACCCTGGCCGTCACTGCCTTCCTGATCGGCCCGGTACTGCTCTCCGTTACTGCCGGGCTGACGAAGAACTATTTCGTCGGGCTATCCAGCGGTCTGACGCTGGACTGGGTAGTTCAGGTCTGGGATCTCTATGCCGACACGATCTGGCGCTCCTACGGCGTGGCGCTGGCCACGCTCGTCATCACTGCAGTCATCGGCGTGCCCGCTGCCTGGGTGCTGACGCTGTTTCCCGGCCGACTTTCCCGCCTGCTCGAGGAGTTGCTGACGCTCCCCGTCGCCGTGCCGGGGCTCGCCACCGCACTGGCCCTGATCGTCTCCTGGGGTAGCGTCGGCTGGCTGCGCAGTAGCGTTTTATTCATCGTCATCGGCCATGTGCTGTTCACGCTGCCGTTCATGGTCCGCGCGGTGCGCGCCGGGATGCAGGGCGCCGATCTGGTGGTGCTGGACGAAGCCGCGGCGACTCTCGGCGCCAGCCGCCGCCGACGCTTTTTCGACATCATCGTGCCTGCCGCCCGCAGCGGTATCGTCACCGGCGCGCTGACCGTGGTGACGCTCTCCATCGGCGAATTCAACCTGACCTGGCTGCTGCACACGCCGCTGACCAAGACGCTGCCGGTCGGGCTGGCCGACAGCTACGCCTCGATGCGTCTCGAGGTCGCCTCCGCTTACACCCTCGTTTTCCTGTTGATGCTGTTGCCACTGATGGTCGGCCTGCAGTGGTTCGCGGCCCGCACTACGCGCAGTGGCAGCATCTCGCTTGGAGCTTCGACATGACCCTTGCTTCACCCATTCAGGCGCTTTCCATCACCCTGAACAACTGCGCCAAGACCTGGCCCGATGGTACTCGCGCGCTCGAGCCGCTGGACCTGGAAGTGCGCGCCGGCGAAACGCTCGCCCTGCTCGGCCCGTCCGGCTGCGGCAAGACCACGCTCCTTCGCATGATCTGCGGTCTGGAAGAGACCGACGCCGGCGGCATCATTCGTTTCGGCAACGACGACGTCACCCGGGTAGCGCCGGAGGCGCGAGGCGTCGGCGTGGTCTTTCAGGGCTACGCGCTGTTTCCCAACATGAACGTGGCGCAGAACGTTGGCTACGGACTCAAGATTCGCGGGGTGGATGTCGATACGCGGCGAAAGCGCGTCATGGAAATGCTCGAACTGGTCGAGCTGGAAGCGCTGGCAGAGCGCCGAGTCGATCAGCTCTCCGGCGGGCAGCGGCAGCGCGTGGCGCTGGCCCGGGCGATCGCCATCGAGCCCCGCGTACTGCTGCTCGACGAACCGTTGACCGCACTCGATGCGCGCCTGCGCCAACAGCTGCGGGTCGATCTCGCCGCCCTGCTACGCAAGCTCGGCATCACCTGCGTGATCGTCACCCACGATCAGGAGGAGGCGATGATGCTCGGCGACCGGGTAGCGGTGATGTCTGCCGGACGGCTGGAACAGATCGGGCAGCCGGAGACGCTCTATCGCGAACCCGCCTCTCCTTTCGTTGCCGACTTCATCGGCACGCTTTGCCAGCTTCAGGGCAGTGTTGTGAGCGCTCACCACGGCGTCGAGTCGCTCAGCTTCCGGCCGCACGAGATACGACTCGGCTCGCCGGGTAACGGGCTCGAGGCCAACATCGTCGCCCGCTTCTATCTTGGCAGCCATATCCGCTTCGAGCTCGTCCTCGACGACGGTCAGCCATTCACGGCGCTGGCCGGACCCGATGCCCCGTGGCAGCCGGGCGATACCGTTGCCGTCACGTTGGATCAGACCCACGCCGCCTGAACTAGGGACTACCGTCTTCAAGGACCGTCATCATGCTGATCGCCCAGATCACCGACCTGCACGTTCGCCAGCCGGGCCAGAAGGCCTATCGCGTGGTCGAGACCGACCGCTATCTGCCGCCGACCGTCGCCGCACTCAACGCGCTCGACCCACGCCCGGAAGTGGTGCTGATTACCGGCGATGCCACCGATTTCGGCCGCCCTGAAGAGTACGCTACGCTGGCCGAGCGGCTCGCGCCGCTGGAAATTCCCTGGTATCTGATTGCCGGTAACCACGACGATCGCCAGGCGATGCGCGCCGCCTTCCCCGAGCACGATTATCTCGGTGAAGGCCCGTTCATCCAATACGCCATCGAACGCTTTCCGCTAAGGTTGCTGGCGCTGGATACCCTGATTCCCGGTGAAGGAAGGGGCGAACTCTGCGCCCAGCGTCTCGACTGGCTTGCAGCACGTCTGGCGGAACAGCCGGAGAGGCCGACGCTGATCTTCATGCACCACCCGCCATTCGCCACCGGCATCGCGCATATGGACGCCATCGGCCTCACCGGCGCAGCCGAGATGGCCGCGATCGTGCGCGATTACCCCAACGTGGAACGCATCATCTGCGGCCATGTCCACCGCACGATCTTTCAGCGCTTTGCCGGCACCATCGCCAGCTGCTGCCCCAGCACCGCCCACCAGGTCGCGCTCGATCTACGCGACAACGGTCCCTCTGCTTTCGTCATGGAGCCGCCGGGCTATCAACTTCATCTCTGGCGCGATGGAGAGTTGATCACTCACCACGCCGTGTTCGGCGACTATGGAATGCCGCACCCCTTTCATGAAGAGGGCGGACTAATTGATGAGTGAGGGGCTGGCCTGAAGGTATCTGGGCGGTCCGCACTGACGACTTGTGCGTCGTCCGAGTCGCGTTTCCTCTACCGGCGTGACTCCAGCAACCCCTCCAGCACCTTGCCCTCCAGCGAGTCAGTGGAGAGCCCGAGCAACCGCGCGAAAGTGGCCCCGGCGCTGTCCATGCGCTGGATGCCGCGATGGGTATCGAACGGCAGTTCGACGCCGGCTCGAATGCCGGCGCCGTGGAAGAACGCCACGCCGTGGTTGGAGGCGAACCCGGTGCTGGCGGTGGGCACCTGCGGGCCGTGATTGGCGCCGGGGGTGACGAGTTCGGCGACGGTATCGCCGCGCTGGTTGGTGCCCCAGACGAAGCCGGGGGCGTAGGCGAAGAGCACGTCGCCCATGCGTTCCCCCCAGTAGCCGAGCGGGCTGGCGTCCTGTTTCTTGAGTGCCAGCGCGACCACGTTGCGCTCGCCGCTAGCCGTTTCGACGTACCAGGTGGTCAGCGCCTTGAGGATGCGCGTCTGTACCCGCTCGATCTCGGCTGTCGGCACGAGGTCGCGATTGACGAAGATTTCCAGGCCGCCGCGCTCGTCCTTGAGCAACGCCTGGCTCGCGGCGACGTCGGGCTTGCCCTCTCCGTCGATCGTGCACAGGTCGAATTCGGCCAACCGCCTGTGGATATCACAGAGGTGGGAGTTGGGCACGTCGCCGTGATCGGAGGCGAGCACCAGCGTGGTGTCGTCGTCGCAGCCGGCCAGGGCCCGGCCCACGGCGGCGTCGAGAATGCGGTACGAGCGCCGGATCACCTCGAGATAACGCTCGTGATCGCTGGCCGTGTAGAACTTGGATTCGGGATCGCACTGGGCGAGGCAGGTGTGATGGGTCTCGTCGTTGAGCCGGAAGACGGTGGCGAAGAGCGAGAAACCCTCGTCATTGAGCAGGGTCAACGCACTGTCGACCAGCCACTCGAGCTGGTAGCGCCCCTCTTCGAAACTGGTTTCGAAGTAGCGGGTATCCGGGTCGGCGGAAACGGTCCATTTGGATAGGAACGGCCCGTGGCGTTCGATCAGCCGGCGCGCCAGGCCCGGCCTACCGCTGCTGCCTTCCGGTGCGGTGATCTGGGACTGCAGCAGGTCGATCCTGCCACTGTCGGCATCAAGATCGAGCAGCTTGAAGCGCACCGCCGCCGGCTTGCCCTCAATGGCGTGCTCGTCCGTCAGTGGCAGCCAGTCGCTCCATTCGTCGACGCGCAGGCTCGCTTCCGCTCTCGCGATCTCGAGACGCAAACGCCCACCGTCGAGACGCAACGTTACCGGTACCGGCTCGCCACGATGGGCGGGAATCAGCGCGACGAAACCGTCATCCGAGCGCTCGATGGCGAAGCGATTGTGCTTCTGGTGGTGAGCCAGCGTGCCGGTGGGCGGCCAGCCCAGCGCTTCGGTCGATGGTGTCGATGTCCACCGGTCGAGATGGGTGCTGTGCAGGCACGCCGGCGCCAGCTCCATCGGCGCTGGGCCGCTGCCGCTGTAGAACGGCGCAAAGCAGAGATCGCGCTCGCCCGCGGGCACCAGGCTTTCGGGGAAGTGCACCAGCGCCGCCCGCTGGCCGGCGTCGCGCATCAGCTCCAGCAGATGCCCGGTGCCGCTGGGTGGGAGGCGCTGGCCGACCCAACTGGTGCCGGGCGCCTGGCCGGTCAGGAACGTCACGAAATTGGTATCGCCCCAGGTCGAGATATAGGGCAGCAGCCGCGTCGAGCCGCCTTCGTCGCGCAGGCGCTGGATGTTCGGCAGCACGCCCTCGGCGCAGAAGCGCTCGACCAGCTCGGGGATCAGACCATCGACGCCCAGCAGCAGGATTTTACGGTTCTGACTCATGAGATCTCCTGTGGGCGCCAGTTACTGGACGGTGTACTGGTCGATGATGGATCGATCGATCTCGATGCCCAGGCCCGGTTTGTCGAGCACTTCGACACAGCCGTTGGCGTTGAGCTGGAACTCGCCGCCAATCAGCTCCTGACGGAACGGGTGCGCCGATTGATCGTATTCGAGCATCGGTTCGTCGGGGGTGAGCGATAGCGGCTGCGGCGGCAAGGTGGCGATCAGTTGGACGGCGGCGGCCAACCCCACGCCGGTGCCCCAGACGTGCGGGATCATCGGTACGTGAAAGGCCTGGGCCAGCGCAGCGATCTTGCGGCACTCGGTGAGCCCGCCGGCGGCGCCGATATCCGGCTGAATCACGTCCAGCGCGCCTTCGCTGATCCAGTCGCGGTAGCCAATCTTGGAGTACTCGTTCTCGCCGGCGGCGATCCAAGTACGCGAGACGCCCTTGAGTTCGCGATAGCCGTGGCGGTTCTCCGGGCTCAGCGGCTCCTCGAACAGATGCACCCGCGTCTCTTCGAGCTCCATCAGAATGCGCCGCGCCGCCGGCACGCTGTAGGCGCAGTTGGCGTCCATCATCAGCGCGATCTCATCGCCCACCGCCTCGCGCACCGCGCGCATGTCGCGGATATCCGCCTCGATGCCGAAACCGGTCTTGATCTTCATCGCCCGGTAGCCGTTGGCCTGATGGCGCAGCGCCTCCTCGACCACTTCCTCGGGATAGTTGCCGCCCTCGCGGCGATAGAAACCGGTGGCGTAGGGCCGGATCTCGTCGCGAAAAGCGCCACCCATCAAGCGGTGGATCGGCTGGCCCAGCGCCTTGCCGGCCAGATCCCACAGCGCGATGTCGATCGCCGCGATGCCGAACAGCGCCACGCCCTTCTGACCGTAGGGGCGGGTGTGGTTGTACATCGTCTCCCACAGCACTTCCCGCTCGAACACCGAGCGCCCGATCACCAGCGGCTTGAGCGCGTATTCGACCATCGCCTGGGCAACCTGCGGCGGCTGCAGGCCGTGGTTGACGCATTCGCCCCAGCCGATCAGGCCATCCTCGGTGTGAATCTCCACCAGCATCGCCGTGCGCTGATGCACCCAGCCCTGGGAGAACGAAAACGGCTGCTCCAGCGGCGCGGCCAGTACGTGGGTTTTGAGATCAGTGATCTTCATGGAGAATGACTCCGCAACGGATAGAGAATGGGATGAACTTACGTGCTGGACCGGGCCGTCTGCGCGGACTTGCCGCGCAGGCGAGAAGCGATCAGGCGGTAGAGGCCGTAAAGCACCAGCAAAGTGACCCCGCTGACGCCGAGGACGATGACGATAGAGCCGGAGGGCGAAGTTACGCCCAACGGTGACAGCGCCGCGTAGACCAGCACGAACAGCGCCACCAGCAGCCAGCTGGCGTGCCGGGCATAGCGCCATGGCGTGATGTCGACTTCCCGCGTATCCGGTATCTCGACCGGCTCGGGCAGCGGCTTCAGCACGCGCACCAGCGTCATCACGCCAAGCATCAGCAGGAAGTTGATCCCCACTAGCAGCAACCAGTGGACCTGGACGAAGCCGAGATCGTCACCCAGCACGAAGTGCGTCAGATAGAAGAACGTCATGCCGAAGACGAGGCCGACGTAACCCGCCAGCGCTGGCGCTCGCTTGGAGATCACGCCGAACAGAATCACCGTGAAGATCGGCACATTGATCACCGCCATGATGGTGCGCATCAGGGTGTAGAGGCTATCGGCGTTGGCGATATAGGGCGCGATCACGATGCAGATCGCGATGGTGGCAGTGGCGAACAGCTGCCCCACGCGGACGGTCTCGCGGTCGGTGGCGTTCGGTTTGATCAGCGATTTGTAGATATCCAGGCTGATCAGCGTCGAGAGACTGTTCACGCCGCTGTTGAAGGAGCTGAGAATCGCCCCGAACATCGCCGCGCAGAAAAAGCCGGTCAGCCAGGGCGGCAGGATCGAGCGCACCAGCACCGGATAGGCGACATCGGCGTTGAGCGTCTCGCTCCCCGGCTTGGTGGGAATTTCCAGCATGCCCTGCTGGTAGAGATGCCAGGCGATGATGCCCGGCAACACCAGCATCAAGACGCCGGCCATCTTGAGGAATCCGGCGGCCAGCACGCCCTTCTGGCTCTCGGCCAGCGAACGCGCACCCAGCGCCCGCTGCACGATCGCCTGGTTGGTGCACCAGTAGAACAGGTTGATCAGCAGCACGCCGGAGATCATGCCGTACCAGGGGATGTTGGCGTCCGGCGAGGTGCCGACGGCGTTGAGCCGCTCCGGCGCCTGGGTCGTCATCACCTGCCAGCCGCCGAACAGATCTCCGCCGCCCAACGTATAGAGGCCCAGGATCGGCACCAGCAGCCCGGCGATCAGCAGGCCGACGCCGTTGATGGTGTCCGAGACCGCCACCGCCTTGAGCCCGCCGAAGACCGCGTAGATGCCCCCGACCACGCCGATGGCGATGACCATCACCCAGGTCGTGGCGGTCTGGCCGATGCCGAACAGCGTGCCGATATCGAACAGTTGGCCGAGGGTAATCGCACCGGCGTAGAGTACGAACGGCAGGAAGCCGATGACGATGGCGTAGATGAAGATGAACGAGGCGACGAGCCGCATCCGCCGGCCGTACCGGTGCTCGAGAAACTGCGGCACGGTGCCGATGCCGGAGCGCAAGTAGCGCGGCAGGAAGACGAAGGCCAGCACGATCAGAGTCAGCGCCGCCACGGTCTCCCACGCCATCACGTTGGCGCCGTTGCTGAAGGCGTTGGCGTTGAGCCCGGTCAACTGCTCCGCCGAGATGTTGGTCAGAAACAGCGAGCCGGCGATCACGATCCAGCTCAGGCTGCGCCCGGCCAGGAAATAGCCCGATATCTGACTGAGATCGTCACGCCGCGTCTTCCACCAGGAAATGACCGCAACCAGCGCCGTAAATCCGAGAAACGAGATTAGGGTCAGCGTCATGATCGCTCCTCCCGAGCAGCGACTTTCGCCCGCCACTCAAGCACGCCCGCCGCCACTGTCCAGACCAGAAACAGCGCAATCAACACGAACAGCGTGGTGGCGATACCGCTATGGGTGAAGAACGAGAAGAAGTCACCGCGCGAGATCAGCAGGCCTCGGCGCAATGAACTCTCCAGCGCCGGCCCCAGCACCATGCCGATGACCAGCGGCGCCAGCGGATAGCCACCGCGGCGTAGCACGTAGGCGAGAATCCCGGTCAATGCCGCGACCACCAGATCCAGCGGATTGCCGCGTACCGACACCGCGCCGATGAAGCTGAACATGACGATGCCGGCCATCACGAAGCCCAGCGGCAGCTTGAACAGGTAGCGGAACAGCCCGATGGAGGGCTTGCTCAGAATCAGCATGGCGACGTTGACGATGATCAGCACCACGAACAGCGCGTAGACCGTCTGCGCCTGGTCCGCCATCAAACGTACGCCCGGTGTGATGCCGTGAATCACCATGGCGCCCATCATCATCGCCGTGACCACGTCGCCGGGAATGCCCAGCGCCAGGGTGGGAATGAAGGCGCTGCCGGTCACCGCGTTGTTGGAAGATTCCGAGGCGATGATGCCATCCGGCTCGCCCTTACCCAGATTGGCCCGCCGCGGCGACAGTTTCTGCGCCGCGGCATAGCTGATGAACGCCGCCGCGGCCGCGCCGGTACCCGGCAGTGCGCCGACGAAACTGCCGATGAACGAACCCCGCACCAGTTCGATCAGGCGTCGGCCGATCTCGCGCAGGGTGGGGAAGCGCAGCCGCGCCTCGGGAATGGAAGTGGCTTCCTCGTCACGCGCCGAAAATCGAACGAAGACTTCCGACAGCGCGAACGCCCCCACTACCACCGGGATCAGATCCAGCCCCGAGCTGAGCGCGTAGGTGCCGAAGGTGAAGCGGTCGGCGCCAGTGATCGGGTCGCTGCCGACCATCGAGAAGAAGAAACCCATCATCCCGCAGGCGAGGCCCTTGAGCAGGCTGCCACGAGAGATCCCGACGATGCAGAGCATCGCCAGACAGACCAGCGCGAAGACTTCGATCGAGCCGAAGTTGACGGCGAACTTGGCCAGCTGCGGGGCGCAGAAGATCAGCAGCACGCAGGAGAGCACGCCGCCGAAGAACGAGGCGAAGGTCGCCCAGCCCAGCGCTTCGTCGACCCGCCCCTGCTGGGTCATCGGGTAACCGTCGAAGGTGGTCGCTGCCGATTGCGGCGTACCCGGCGTGTTGATCAGGATCGCGGTAATCGAACCGCCGTAGACCGAACCGCAGTAGACGCCGATCAGCAGTGCCATGCTGGTGATGACATCCATGCCGAAGGTGAACGGCAGGAAGATCGTCAAGCCCACCACCGAGCCCAGCCCGGGCAGCCCACCGATGATGATGCCCGCCCAGGTACCGATCACGATGGCGAGCAGCGCCTGCCAGGTGAAGGCGTCACCCATCGCCGCCAGAATCACGTCCATCTCAGATCACTCCATTCGTCAGCAGCGCCGGCAGCCGGATCAGCAGCACATGGTGGAACAGGAACCACAGCCCGCCACCGATCACGATCGTGCCCACCAGCAGCGGCAACGGCCGTCGGATACGGAACAGCCACAGCGTCAGCGCCACCAGTGGCAGCGCCGGGATCAGGAAACCGAGACTCGCCGTGGCAATTGCGGCGATCAGCACCGCCGCCATCAGCAGCGGCAGTGGCGACAGCGTCACGTTTTTCACCGGCACACGGCGCACCAGCTCGCCGATCAATATCGCCAGCGCCATCACACACCAGATCGTCAGCACGATGCGCGGCACCAGCATGGCGCTGTCCGGCCCCTGCCATGCCGAGACCGAAAGAGCGCCACCGGCCAGCAGCAGCGCCAGCGCGGTCAAGACGCGGGGGTGAATCAAGGATGCGAACATGAATCGCGACTCCTGAGAGATCGAGAGAGCCATCGCTCAAGCGAACAACGGATCGTGAAAACGGCTTACTGCGTCAGACCCGCATCCTTCAGCACCTGCTTGTTGGCCTCGAAGCGCTTTTGCACGAACGCCTTGAAATCATCCGGCCCGAGATAGGCGATACCCGCCTTGGCCTTGTCGGCAAAGGTCTTGAACTTGTCCGATTCGACCGTCGCCTTGCAGGCATCGGCGTACTGCTGGGCACGTTCATCCGAGATGCCCTTGGGGGCGACGACGCCCTGCCAGACGGCGAAATCCAGCTCGGGCAGACCGAGCTCCTCGATCGTCGGCACGTCGTCGTAGCCCTCGACGCGATGGTCGGCAAACACCGCCAGCGGGCGGAGATCGTAGTTTTCGAGAATGGTCTCGGTATCGGCCATGATCTGGATCTCGTTGCCCGCCAGCGCATTCATCGCCGGGCCCGAACCGCTGTAGGGAATGTGCTCGGCTTTGAGGTCGCTGTTGACCACGGTTGCCGCCATGGCGAGATGCGGCAGCGTTCCCGGGCCGGAAGAGCCATAGAGAAACAGCTGATCCTGGGACTCCTTGACCAGCTGCTTGAACGAGGTGATATCGGAGGATTTCGAGACCATCAGGAACATCGGATTGGAAACGGTGCGGCAGATGTAGGTGAAGCTATCCGGACCGTAGGGCAGCTTTTTCAGCGAGGGCTGAATCGTCAGCGCCCCGGCCGGCTCGTAGCCGATGATGTTGGGATTGCCCTCGCTCTTGGCGACTTCTGCGGTACCGACCGTAGCGCTGGCTCCGGCGACGTTGCGCACCACCGAGGTAACGCCCAGCTGCTGCGAGAAAGTCGGCTCGAAGCTGCGCGCGACGATGTCAGTGGCGCCACCGGCCGCGAACGGCACGATGATGTCCAGATTGTCGGCGGCCACGGCCGACTGGGTCGCGCCGATCAGCGCGAGTACGGCCAGCGAATAACGCAATGATGTCATGGTTAGCTCCATTTTTCGTAGCGCTGCGAAAACGGCGGAAAACAAGCGCTTTAGCAGAATTCGATAGACCTCTGAGCGCTTATCCTGGTCTCGATCGAGTTGCTGCCTCGCCTAAGCCTTTCGATGCATAACGCCTGCTCTGCGAATCGAGCTAAAATCGTAGCGCTACGATTTTTGACGGACAATCATTGCCATTCGTCCATTCGTCGTAGAATTAGACCAAAAGACGAGAGCCGTTGACGAGACGAAACCTCGCCAATGACCCGGTACACTACCGAGCCAAATCGAAACATCATCGAAACAGCAACGCATGGAACGTCACGTACCGGCACCAGTTCGCAAACCGATGACGCTGACGTTTTAAGGATCGAAAGTGGCCAGAAACAGACGCAGTTCACAGCGCGTGACCATGGGCGAAGTCGCCCAGTTGGCCAACGTTTCACCGAGCACGGTATCGCTCTACCTGCGCCGACCTGGCGAGGTCTCCCCCCGCCGCGCCGACAAGATCCAGGCGGCCATCGACCGGCTCGGCTATCTCCCCAATACCATGGCCGGCGGGCTGGCCTCTTCTCGCTCCAACGTGATTGGCGTACTGGTGCCCACCATCACCAACTCGTTCTTTTCGGAGACGCTCGAGACGCTGGAACGCCATCTGCGCAGCGCCGGTTATCAACTGTTGATCGGCAACACCGAGTTCGACGATTCGCGGGAAGAGGAGCTGATCCGCTCGATCCTGAGCTGGAACCCCGCCGGCCTGGTGCTGACCGGCTTTCTGCATAACCGCAAGTCGCTGTCGCTGCTCGCCCACAACGACACGCCCATCGTCGAGATGTGGGACTACGGTCAGCCGGGACTGGACATGGTGGTGGGGTTTTCGCATCACAGCTGCGGTCGCCTGGTGGCCGAGCACATGCTGCGTCAGGGCCGGCGCCGGATGGCCTTCGTCAGCACCAACTTTCAGCGCGACGTGCGCGCAGGGGATCGTTACCACGGCTTTCGCGACACCGTCGAAGCCGCCGGCGGCACGGTCGAGCTTCGCGAGCTGAGCGGGCGCAGCCATGCCGAAGAGACCGGCCGGCTGACTCAGACGTTGCTCCAGGAACACCCCGAAATCGAAGCCATCGCCTGTTCCAACGATATGGTGGCGCTCGGGGTGATGATGGAATGCCAACGCCAGCACTGGGCCATTCCCGACCGCGTTGCCCTTGCCGGCTTCGGCAATCTGGACTTCACCACCAGTACCGTGCCTCCGCTCACCACCATCGAACCGCCGCGCCGGGAAATCGGCCAGCACACCGCCCGAATGCTGCTGTCACGGCTCAAGGGGGAACTGCCGGAGAGCGACAGACGCCTCGACCTCGGGGTGAGGCTGGTGGAAAGGCAAAGTGTCTGAGCGATCTCGGTTCGAAGGCCGCTCCCCGAAGCGCCACCGCAGCGCGAGACGCTCGGCCGGTTGCGAACGGTAGAAGCGATTCGGGCTACCGGGTGGAGAGATGTTCCGTCATCGGCCATGCTGATAGCCTCGAATTCAGCAAGGAGGCCTGCATGAAACCCTACACGCTCTGGACAATAATCGGCACTTCCACGGCCATCCTCTCGGGCGTGGCGACCCGCCAGGCGCTCAAGCAAGCGACCCGTCGTCACGCTTTCGAACCACCAATCAACCCGGACGATCCCGACGTACGCTGGCGCGAGGCGCTGCTGTGGGGCGCTGCTTCCGGCGTTGCGGTGGGCGTGGGCCGGATCCTGGGCTGGAAGATGGCCTCCAGCGGCCTGCGTCGCGCTCGCCGGACTCGTCGGGGCCAACGCCTGCTTTCGCGTATCGAAGACTGAAGTCGCGCCCCAGTGGCGGGCACCGACAGTTGCCCAATGCGAGGCGAAACGAAACGACCTCCCTCTGCCTGACGCAGAGGGAGGTCGTTTCATTATCGATCATCGACGAGTGCGCGCTGCCGCACAAGATTCCGACAGTGGACGAGTCAGCCATTCCTGAACGCGAATGAAACTGAGAAGAATTATCATTATTGACTGGCCGTCGTATGCTACGGATAATCCCCGAGCCCGCTACTAAAAAAACCGCGGGCCTATAAGAAGGGATCATTCACTCTTGGGGATCATCACGATGAGCGGTCGCAATCGCACGATCGTGAGCCGCGGGAACCCGCCTTGGTGGTACCAGACCACCACGGCGATTCTCTGCGGCTCCGTACTATTCGCCATTCCCGCCATCGGGTGCGCGCAGCAGACAGAAGACGGGGCGTACCGGCTATCTCCCGTTATCGTCAACGCTCAGGTAGCGCCCGATGACGACGCCGATACCGTGGTCGCCCGCGAGCTATGGGTTGGCGGCAAAGTCGCCACGAGCATTCAGGACACGCCTGCCTCCGTCTCGGTGATCACCCAGCAAGAGATCGAGCAGCGCGGTGCCCAGACCACCGAAGAAGTCCTGCAGTACACCCCCGGTGTCGTCACCGACTATTACGGCACCGACGACCGTAACGACTATTTCCAGATTCGCGGTTTTCAGGCCACGACCTATCGCGATGGCATGACGCTCGGCTCCATGCGCGGCGTGCGGGAAGACCCTTATGCCTACGAACGCATCGAAGTGCTGCGCGGCTCGAACTCGACGCTGTTCGGTCCAGCGGATCCGGGCGGCTCGGTCAACTTCGTCAGCAAGCGACCGCGTTTCGAGCGCTTCGGCAACGGCTTCCTCTCCTACGGCTCGTTCGATCACAAGGAAGCCGGCATCGATGTCGGTGATGTCCTGGATTCGGACCAGACGCTCGCCTACCGTTTCACCGGCAAGATTCAGGACAGCGATCGCGAGTACGACCACTCGAAGAACAACAACGGGCTGCTGATGGGCGGCCTGACGTGGGAACCGACGGATCAGACCTCGGCGACGCTGATCCTCGACTATCTCAATCGCGATGACACGCCCAACAGCGGCGGCTATCCGCTCGACCGGGAGTACGACCGGGACGATTTCTTCGGCGAACCCGGTTTCAACGACCATGATGTCGACCGCACCAGCGTCACCGGCCAGCTGATCCACGATTTCGAAAACGGCCTGACGCTGCGCGCCAACGTCCGCTACAGCGATCTCGAGGACGGCTTCCAGTACGTCTATATCACCGATTCCGCGGCACGCACCGGTACGCTACTGGATCGTGACTACTTCGGTACCGATACCGACGCTCACGAATTCATCGGCAACACGATCCTGCAGTACGATGCCAGCGTCGGCGATATCGACAGCAGCACGCTGGGCGGCGTCGAGTACCGTGATGCCTCGACCGATACTCAATCCATCTACGGCGATGCAGCGCCCATCGATATCGCCAATCCGGTCTACAGCGGCGGCCCCGATAACCTGACACCCTACCGGTACGAGAACCAGGATTACCGAACTCGCTCGGTCTTCCTGACGCAGAACCTCTCCTTCTACGATCGCTTCGTCGTCAGTGCCGGCGTGCGCAACGACTCGATGGATCTCTCCAGCGAGGGCGAATCCTACGGCGCCGCTTTCGATGACAGCGACGATGTCTCGGAGACCACCGTTCGCGGCGCGCTGACCTATATCGTCAGCGATGAGCTCTCCACCTACATCAGTTACGTGGAGTCGGTCGCGCCGCCCACCATCGGCGTCACCCCGGAGCGCGGCAAGCAGCAGGAGGTTGGCCTGAAGTACTCGCCCGACGGCATGAAGGCCCAGTTTTCGGCGGCAGTCTACAACCTCGAAAGAGACGACGTGACCATCGCCGTGGTGCAGGACAATGGCGCCATCGATCAGCAGACCGTGGGTGAATCCCGAGCGCGCGGGCTCGATCTCGAAGCCAAGGCCGAGTTGACCGACAGCCTGAGCATCGTCGGCGGCTACTCCTACCTGGATACGGAAGTGCTGAGCGGCACGCTCAACAGTGGCGCCTCGATCGAAGGCAACGACTTCGCCATCGCTCCGAAACACACCGCCATGCTGTGGGGCTACTACACGCTGCCGGGCGAGAAGATGAGCGTCGGCCTCGGCGCCCGCTATACCGATGGCTACTATTTCGACGCCGCCAATACGTCGAAGAGCGGTTCGGCGACACTGATCGACGCCGCCTTCGATTACCGGATCGTCCGCAACACCGACTTCACGGTCAACGTCAGCAACCTCTTCGACGAGCAGCACGTCGTCGGCTCCGGCACCGCCAACTACTACAACCCCGGTCGGGAGATCCGCGCGAAAGTGAGCTATCACTGGTAACACCGGTGATGACGTGTGGCACCACCCGAGCGGCCCCGGCCGCTCGGGGTGACTGTTGATGCCGCTTGCTTCCCCGTCGTCGTACCGGTCTTTAGTGAGAGCAGGACTCGGTCAGATGCTGCTGCGGTCGTCTCTACCATGCCGCCGATGCCATGACCCGGTCGCTCTGCCCCATGAAAAACGGAAAGTGGAAAGCAAAGTCGGTGGCCGAACGGCTGCCGAGAACGTTCGAGAAGATGCCATCCAACCGGAGTGTCGCAGTGTGGTCGGCAGCGCATGGTGACTGCCGGAAATTTGACTTCAGAACGTGACTCGTGAGGTCGATAGCGCTTAAATGACCGACGCCATCCCGACACATTCGCGCATGGGCTCTGGCTGGCGAGCGCATGGTAAGGCGCTGATCATGACGAAAAAGGCCGCTCTCGCCGATACTCACATGGATCGATCCGAACATGGCGTTCGACCCTGCCACGATACTGACACTGACCATCGCCATTGCGGCCGCTGCAGCGCTCTACCTGCTGCTGGAGTGGCGTAGCACGCAGGATGTCTCACTGCTTTACTGGTCCACCGGCTTCGCCTCTATCACGCTGGGATGTTCGCTGGCGCTGCTGCGCACCAGTGGCCATTTCCTGATCGGCGTCTGGTTCGCCAACGGCTTGCTGGTGTTCGCGCACTGGATGTTCCTGCTGGGGGTGGCGCGTTTCGTCGACGGACGGCTGTCACCGGCCTGGTGGCTGTTGATCCCGATCTGGTGTGGCCTTTTACTGCTGCCGGACGGCACGACTTCGTCGAAGTTCTACCTGATCGTCAACTCGTTGCTGGTCGCCACCCTCGCGTTGAGAGCGAGCCTGCTGCTCCAGCTGGAACGGGACGTGGCAACGCTGGGCACTCGCCAACTGCACTACACGCTGCTCATTCACGGCGTCTTCTATCTCGCCAAGGTGGCACTGGCGCTGATTCCCGGTGAGCTGATCGACCTCGTGGCCTATCGCGGCCTGGTGATTCGAATCTCGTTGATCGAAGGCGTCATGGCGATCCTGCTGATCGCGCTGTCGATGACCGGGACGGTGCGTTACCGGCGCGAACGGCAGATCGAGCGACTCGCCGAGCGGGACCCGTTGACCGCGCTCTACAACCGGCGCGCGTTCGAGACGCGAGCGCCGCGATTCTTGAGACATATCTCCCATGATCGGCCGGGGGCGCTGTTGCTGATCGACATCGACAACTTCAAGCCGGTCAACGACCTGCATGGTCATGCGGCGGGGGACCGGCTGCTGGTGACGTTGAGCGAACTGATTCGAGAGATTCTGCCCGAAGGCGCCCTGGCGGCCCGCCTGGGCGGCGACGAATTCGCGATTTTGCTGAGCGACAGCCCTCGCGAGACAGCCACGAGGCTGGGCGAGGAGCTGCGAGCTCGCTTTCATGCAGTCGCCTCGACGACTGTCGTCACCCCCATGGCCGTGACGCTGAGCATCGGCGGCAGCGTATTCGATCTGCCACCGAATGATCTGGGCGCGCTGATCGATCATGGCGACGCCACGCTATACGAGGCCAAACGCGGCGGCCGGGATCAACTGCGCGTGCTGGACCAGACCAAGTCGACCGGCGCGGGAGCTGACGAATCGACCCCCGCGCGCTCCATGTCGAACTGACGGCCGCCCCGTTACAAAGCGCCGTCGGCGATCGCTCTGGCCAGGGTCGGTGACAGTGGCAGACGGGGCAGCAGCGTTGCCTGATAGGCGTGATAGAGATCCGCCTTGCCGCTCCACACTTCGCTGGACGGATTATTGTGGCGATCGAGCTCCTGCCACCAGCTACCGCGTTCGCGATCGATCAGGAAACGATCGATGTAATCCCAGAAACAGCGATACCAGGTTTCGTAGGTGGCGTCGCCGGTACGCTTGAGCAGCGCCGCCGAGGTCGCGGCGGCTTCGGCGAGCGTCCAATGCATGCGCTCGTGCACTACCGGCTGGTTATCCCAGTTGTGGGTATAGACCAGGCCCGGTTGGCCATCGACGTGCCAGGCCAATTTGATCGCGCTATGGAAAAGCCCTTGGGCATCCTCGAGCAACCAGCCCGGTGTCTCTTCGCCATGGCGCAACAGCCCGCCTTCAAGGTGCAGCATCAGCCGCGACCACTCGAAGGCATGGCCCGGCGTGGCGCCGTAGGGGCGAAATTTATCCTTGGGGGTATCCTGATTGTAGTCGCGCCACTCGTTCCACTCGCTGTCGAAGTGCTCGACGACGCGATAGTCATTGGGTCTGGCGTGGGCGTGGATGATCCTGTCGACGATGGAAAGCGCGCGCCTGCGCCATTTCGGCTCGTCGAGAACGTCGGCCAGCTGCAGGAAGGCTTCGGTAGCGTGCATGTTGCTGTTGCCGCCGCGGTACGCTTCGTCTTCGCGCCAGTCACGCGAGAACCCCTCGCGCATCCGCCCTTCGTCTTCCGCCCAGAACCGGGTTTCGATCACGTCGACGATGTCGTCGAGCAGCGGCTTGGCCTCCTCGTCGCCTGCCTGCCAGGCACTGGCGGCCGCGAGTGCCACGAACGCGTGGATATAGGCCTGCTTGGTCTGCGTTTCACCCGACCTGGGCCGCTCGCCGTACCAGCCGCCATGCTCGCTATCCCGCAGGTCGCCCTTCAGCGCCGCGACGCCGTGCGCCACCAATGGCGCCATGCCCGGCTCGCCGCGCATCGCGGCCAGCGCGAAACAGTGCGTCATGCGGGCGGTAATCATGGTGTCGGGGTTGGCATCACCGGGCAGTCGGCCATCCTCGTCGAGCGCGGCGAAACCACACTCGGGATGGCGCGAAGCGCGATAGAACGCCAGCAGACGCTGGCCTTCACTTTCCAGCCAATGAAGATGCGCCGGCCGGTCCAGCCAGCTGTCCTGGCGTGGCGGCAAATTGGAAGTCGTACCTGGCATGCTTTCTCGAGCCTCCTCAGCCCTGTCGTCTGTCGACGATATCCTCAACGAGGAACCGTATGGATCGTGCGCCTATTCACCCCGCCCGTGACGTAAATGTCCATTCCACCTTCGCCGCTGCTAACCGGGAGAGATCAACCATTGACCACCATCCCGCCGTTGGGGTGAATCGTCTGACCGCTGATGAAGGACGAATCCAGCGAGGCCAGGAAGACGTAGCACGGCCCCAGTTCTGACGGCTGCGCGGCGCGCCCCATCGGCGTATCGGAGCCGAAATCCTCGAGCATCTGCGGGTCGTGGGCGCCTAGCGTGGCGGGCTGTAGCGGTGTCCATACCGGTCCCGGCGCGATCGCATTGACGCGAATGCCACGTCCCACGACCTGGTTCGACAGCGACCGGGTAAAGCTGACGATCGCCCCCTTGGTCGCGGTGTAATCCACCAGAAAATCGGGGCCGATATAGGCGTTGACCGAGGTCGTATTGATGATCGCGTCATCTTCGCCCAGATGAGGAAGCGCCGCCTTGGTGAGATAGAACATGCCATGCATGTTGGTGGCGAACGTCTCGCGCCACTGTTCGTCATCGAGCTCGGTGAGATCGTTACACACCTGCTGCGTGCCGGCGTTATTGACCAGAATATTGAGCCCACCGAAGGTCTCGACGACACGTTCGAGCGCAGAGCGGCAAAACGCGGCATCGCGGATGTCACCGGCGATCAGCAGACACCGGCGTCCTTCCGCCTCGATCAGGCGCTGCGTTTCCTTGGCATCGTCGTCTTCGCTGAGATACATGACCGCGACATCGGCACCTTCGCGGGCGAAGTGAATGGCTGCAGAACGGCCGATACCGCTATCGGCGCCGGTAATCAGCGCGATCTTGTTTTCGAGCTTGCCGCTACCGCGATAGCCCGGGCGAATGAATTCCGCTGGCGGCTGCATCAGGCCTTCTTTACCGGGTAGCGACTGTTGCTGCGCATGGATTTCGGTTTTCTTGACCATCGTTGGCCGCTCCTTGGCTCGGGTTGGGTTGTGCACTGGACGAGGCAAGCGAACTGAATCGAGTCAGCCGTAAAGCAGACGTCACTCGTTCAGACCGACTTCGTGCAGATGGCTTACCTGCCAATGGCTTGTCTGCCAATGAACAACAGTCTTAGTTGAAGGGTACGAGCTCGGCAAGTCGTTGCCGGCCACCCTGCAAGCCTGGCTCGCGACAGCCGATGCGTGCCCGATCAGGTCCCGGCCACGCCAAAGGCCCAGCCGACCGCAGCCGTTGCGCCCATGGCCATTAACCCCCATACAGTGACCCGAACCACGGCCACCCGCGGGCGCGAACCGCCGACTTTCGCCGACAGTATCCCCAGCAGGCCGAGCGCCACCAACGAACCGACGGCGACGACCACCGAAATGGCGTGTCGTGGCGCCATCAGCGAGGCGATGATCGGCAACCCCGCGCCGGCGAGAAAGGTCAGTGCCGACGTCAGCGCCGCCTGCAACGGGCGTGCCGCGTTGACCGTGCTGAAACCCAATTCATCGCGAGCGTGAGCGGCCAGGGCGTCGTGGTGCATCAGCTTCTCGGCCACTTCATGCGCCAGCGCGGTGGACAAGCCTCGCGCCTCGTAGATTTCCGCCAGCTCACGGGTTTCGAACTCGTAGTTGGCGTCCAGCTCACGCCGTTCACGCGCCAGATCGGCATGCTCGGTATCCTTCTGCGAGCTGACCGAGACATACTCTCCCGCCGCCATCGACATCGCCCCGGCGACTGCTCCGGCGGCGCCCGCCGTCAACACGCCGGCCAGCGTCGCGCCCGCCGCCGCCATGCCGATGATCAGGCTGGCGATGGAAACGATACCGTCGTTGGCGCCAAGCACAGCCGCCCGCAGCCAACCCACACGATCGGAGTAGTGGCGCTCCTTGGGTATGGACATGCCTGGCTCGTGTCCCCGCTCTGATCTCATGAGTCGCTCGTCACTCCTCTCGTCATCCATTGGATTGGCACCTGCTCTTTTCAGTGCTTCATTCCGGTTCACCATCCTCGCTCTTCCCTGGTTCTCCGTGCTGACTCGATCCTCGAATCGCCACCCTTGCCTCTGAAGCTTAGGCCAAGCCAATGGATCGAGGGGCGTCTCTCTAACCCTGGTGCATCGCGATGACCGCTGTGCGTTACCTGATCAGTAGGCACTGCGCTAATCACCCGGCACGGCATCGACCATTGGATCTCCTGCATGGCGGGGATCCAGCCGGCTTATCGCTGCTTATTCGGCCCGGCACATCAGCGGTCATGCGCATGAGAGCCACCGTCAATATGGCAAAAACTGTTTATCTGCGCATTAGTATCCTGGTCCCGAGCCGGCCCCTTTATCTCATTGCCGACAACAGTATTTTTTAAAAACCCGAATCGCCGTGCCCTGATCACCGTCAAAAAGAGCGCCGTCTTTATCACAGCTGACAGCTAGTAATATTTAATACTTTGGTATGTAGGACAAAGCTTACACAGCACAGGAAATCTTCATAGGTCGTTGTAAAAAATGCGATTTTGAAGAGTAACACTGGAGTTAGTTCAGACCTTTGTCTAACTAGACCATGGTTACAATGAAAGTTTACGAATTAATCGAAATAATGGCGCCCATCGCCGGTGATCAAAAACAACGACTCATGCCTGGCGAGGTGTCGAAGCGACACATCAATGGCAGCACCGGGTCGCATAGCGCCAGTCAATGCGGATTTACGACTCAGGCTTCCAATGAAGCTGGCAATGTTTCAGCGAACGAATAAGTAGTCAGTGCGACATTCTCGCCAAATTCTTTCCGGCCAAAAGCCGGTCGCTGATACTCGATTCATGAGCGGGCAAGGCAGCAACAGGTAACAAGGGAACGCAACATCGCCACATCGATAATGGATAAAAACCGGATTCGCTCACACCCCTTTCGGGTAGCTACCAGGATGTGAGTACGCCGAGCATGACGCTTTGGCAGAGCCTCGCGCGTGTCCGCCGACGGCGGATTTCTTCCAGAGCGCCTTGCGTAGCCGAATGATTCATACGGCTGCCAAAAAACAGCAATCAACAACAGCAATCAACGATAAGACCACGAGGGACACCCATAATGATTGCCTCACAATCCGTGCTACGCCGGCCGCTCCTCGCCGCTGTCATCGGCGCTTCCTGCGTCATGCCGGCCCTGGCCCATGCCGATATCAATCCCAACTTTTTCGGCTACGCCCGTTCCGGTATCGGTTCGACCTCCGGCGGCGGCAGCCAGACCTGCTTCAAGTCGGCAGGAGCCCCGGCCAAGTACCGCCTGGGTAACGAATGCGAGACCTATGCCGAGCTGGGCCTGGGCGCACAGCTCTATCAGCAGCAGGATACGTCGTTCGACTTCGCCAGCCGCGTCGCCTATGTCACCGCCCAGGACAACGACTCCGAATCGCTTCAGGACGATGACAACGACATCGCCCTACGGGAAATGTACGTCTCGGGTACCAACGTCGTCAGTGGCCTACCCGGCGCCTCGCTCTGGGCCGGTAAGCGCTTCTACAAACGCCACGATATCCACATGAACGACTTCTACTACTGGGACGTTTCCGGTCCTGGTGTGGGGATTTCGGATATCGATGTCGGCACCGGCAAGCTGAGTTTCGCCTGGACCCGCAGCTCCGGCAACGATGACGGCGATGGCCTGTTCCCTGATTCCGGTCAGCAGATCTCGGACGACACGGTCGATGCGCGCTGGACCGACATTCCCGTCAATCCCGGCGGCACGCTGCAGCTGGGTATCGACTACGGCCGTTCGTCGCTATCCAAGTGGCAGAAGGACTATTACGACGATCAAGGCGTCGATTACGACGACGGCGACAAGGGCTGGATGGGCACCATCGAGCACACCCAGAGCGGCTGGTTCGGCGGCAGCAACACCTTTGCCGTGCAGTACGCGACGGATGGCATCATCACCCGTGACGGCAACGCCGTCGGCCGCGGCACCGGCTCGCTGCGCCAGGAAGGCAGCATGTGGCGCGTGCTCGACAGCGGCCAGATCTGGCTGGCGCCGGACAAGCTCGACATGCTCTACGCCCTCGTCTACGAAGACAAGGACATGGACGACAACACCGGCCGCAAGTGGTTTTCTGCCGGCGTGCGCCCAGTCTACTACTGGAGCGATATCATGAGCACGGCGGTCGAGCTGGGCTATGACCGCATCGAGCCGCAGGGTGGCGTGAACGGCTATGACAGCGGCGATCACCATCTGACCAAGCTGACCCTCGCTCAGCAGTGGTCGGCCGGTCGCGGCGCGATGATTCGCCCGACCATCCGCCTGTTCGCCACTTACGCACAGTGGAACGGCGACGCCTACACCGATGCCCGCCAAGCCAACTCGCTCGACACCGGCGCCGGCCCCAACAACGTCGACATCGACGACAACAATGGCCTGACCTTCGGTGCGCAGATGGAGGTGTGGTGGGGTAGCTGATCCCCACAATCGCGAGAGCCATGCTCGCGCTGTTTCGATCCTTTGGGCTCCGGCGGCTTCATGCCCCGGGGCCGTTTTCGTCTCCAGCAGGAGTTGCCGAATGTTGCGTTCGTATCGACTGATCGTGCCGTTGAGCACGGTACTCATTGCCCTGGCGGGATGTAGCACACCGCTGATGGCGCCCCACTCTCCGACCCTCCCGCCGCAGGAAGGGCAGCAGGCGTTGGCGCGCACGACGGACTGTTGCAGCTCTCTCGCCAGTTTGCCGTACCGCCCCATTACGGCGGAGGAGACGCTGACGCTGAACTTCACGCCGCAGTCCCCGGCTCATGATTTCGGCGACGGCAAGAGTTTCTTCCAGGCCTTCGAGCTACCCCGCAACAACGGGCCGATCGCCTTGAGCGTCTCCAGCTCGATTCGCGACGGCCAGGTCTTCGCACCCACGATCCTGGTGCTCGACGCGAACTTCCAGCCGGTCAGAAAGGTATCGAGCGATTCACTTAAGGTACGTCGTCCCACCGGCTTTACTGCCGCGCGCCTGGGGGGAGAATTCAGTTTGACGCCGGGGGCGGATGCCCAGTACGTCGTCATCTATACCAGTACTGAAGATCGCCAGGCATCGACGCCCTACGAGTCGGAAGAGAAAGCCTACGCCCGTGTGAGAGGTCTCGCCGAACCTGCCGGCCCGGACCCTCGCGCCACCCATGCCGCGACTGGCGAAGTGTCGCTCGAGATCGCCTCGCTGACTCGCGACACCGGCATGGCGCCACTACTTGGCAGCAACCCCGCGCAGATGCCTCAGACGTCCGGCTCCCGCCCGCAGCCCAGCGCGGCCGCGCCGGCCACAGCGACGGCTCCGACCACAACGACGGCTCCGACCACAGCGACCAATGCGCCGGATTTCGATTACCGCCGCATGATCGACGCTGCGCTCAAGGCCGGCGACGTCGAACTCGCGCTGGATCTTGCCGAACGGGCCGAGCGCAGCGGCCATCCCGGTACCCGCGCCTGGCTGGCTGAACGCTTGCAGGCCAAAAAGCCCTGACAGGTTCATGATGGCCTCACGCCGTGGTGCTGCAGGTCGCGCCACGGCGGATGCGCTTGAAGGCAATGCGCGATCCCGGCTTAAGTCAGCCCTGTTAAGTCAGCCCTAAGCCGGCGCCGACTAGGATGGATGTTGGCTCGTCCATCAGAGGATCGCATGTCGTGAACATCACGCCCATCAACAGATATTCGGCAAAGGCCCGTCACTTTCACTGGACAGTCGCCGCACTGGTCGTGCTGGCCTACGCGCTCATCCTGTCGACGGATCTCTTCCCGCGCGATACCGGCATACCGGATTTTCTGCTCCAGAGCCATTTCTGGGCGGGTATCGGCGTGCTGCTGTTGGCGATCCCTAGGTTGATCGAACGCCTCCGGAAGTCTCCGCCACCCGTTTCGCCGCCACTGCACCCGAAGCTCGAACTGCTGTCGCGCATCACCCACTGGGCGCTCTACGCGTTTCTGTTCGCGCAGCCGCTGCTGGGCATCTCGACAGTATGGCTGAGTGACGGCGCGATCCCGATCCCCGGTACGTCACTGGCGGTGCCTTCACCCTTCGGCGTGTTGCCGCATGTGGGCCACTCGCTGGAATCGATCCACAAGACGCTGGGCACGGTGTTCTACTACGTGATCGGCTTGCATATCGCGGCAGTGGTCTGGCATCAGTTCGTGCGCCGGGACAACCTGCTCAAGCGAATGTGGTGACGTGATGGCGTGAAGCGCCGCGACGGTGGGCTCCGGTGAGTGGCGACGCGACGCTGTTCGCGCCGCCACGGCCCCTCACTCGAGGATATGGAAACCGTCGAGGTAGCGCTCGTTGAGGGAGAGGCCGAGCCCCGGTATGTCGTCAGCGAGGTCCAGATAACCATCGACCGGCTCGGGGTCGCCTTCGAATAGGTAGTAGAAAAGCTCGTTGCCGATCTCGATGTCATGCACCGGGAAGAACTCCGACATTGGCGATGCCAGCGACGACATCGTCAGATGGTAGTTGTGCATCTGCCCCGCATGCGGGATCACCGGCACCTCGAACGCTTCCGCCATGGCATTGATCTTGCGCGCCACGGTGATGCCGCCAACCCGGTTGGTATCGTACTGGATCACCGCGACCGCACGCTTTTCCAGTAACTGGCGGAAACCGTGGACGGTGAACTCATGCTCGCCGCCGGAGATCGGCATCGGCGCGATGCGATTGAGCTCCGCGTAGCCGTCGATATCGTCGGCAATCACCGGCTCCTCCAGCCAGCGCAGGTCGAAAGGCGCCAGCTTGGGGAACATGCGCCGGGCATAGTCGAGATTCCAGCCCATGTAGCAGTCGGCCATCAGGTCGATATCCTCGCCGATCACCTCGCGAACCGCCGCGACGCTCTTGAGATTCTCGCGCATGCCTTTCGGCCCGTCCTTGGGCCCATAGCCGAAACGCATCTTCATCGCCTGGAACCCCTGGTCGAGATAGCCCTGCGCCTCCGCCTGCATGACCTCGAGATCGTCGTGGTAGAGCTTGGAGGCGTAGCACGGGATCTTCTCCTTGGTACGACCGCCGAGCAGCTTGAACACTGGCTTGTCGAGCGCCTTGCCCATCAGGTCCCAGAGCGCGATATCGACACCGGAGATCGCCGCCATGCCGATGCCGCGCCGCCCCCAGGCCAGCGTGGCGCGGTACATGCGCTGCCACAGGTATTCGTAGTCGAACGGATCCTGGCCCACGATCAGCGGCGCCAGATGCTGGTCGACGATGGTCTTGGCGACCCTCGGCGCCAACGCCACGTTGCCAAGACCGACCAGACCGCTGTCGGTCTCGATCTCGATCACCGTCCAGCCGTGAAAGCGAAAGCTCTGCATCGCATCGCCGCGATCCCACAGCGCATCCATGGCGTTGGTGCAGAAGTGCGCCTTAGGCGGCACCGTCTCGCCTTTCCATTCGAAAACCCGGGCGCGGACGCGGGTGATTTTCATATCGGGACTCCTTGTCGTCTGACGGGCGGCCATCAACCCACGAAGGAGTTGGCGACCAGCAGCGCCACCAGCCCGGTGGCCCAGCCCAGCGTGGTCGGCACCGACAGCACCAGTAGTTGATGCTTGGCGGTCTTGACCCCCAGCAGGCGATTGACGACCCAGAAGTAGCTGTCGTTGAAGTAGCTGAAGAATAGCCCGCCGAGACACGCCGCCTGGGCCGCCAGCACCATGTTGACGTCCGGCATCGAGGCCAGGATCGGCGCCGAGATCGACGCGCCGGTAATCATCGAGACCGTGCCGCTGCCCTGCACGAAGCGCACCAGCGTGGCGATGATGAACGGGATCAGCACCGCCGGCAGCGCCAGTCCGGCAATGCTCTCGCCGATGTAGTCACCGGCACCGCTGGCCCGCAGCACGGCACCCAGCGCGCCCCCGGCACCGGTCACCAACAGGATGATACCGGCGCTTTCGACGCCTTTTTCCAGATGCGCCAGGACCTGATCCTTGGGCATCTTCGGCACCAGACCGTAGACCGCCACCAGCACGCCGATGCCCACCGCGATCACCGGATGGCCGACGAACTGGACGATCTGAACGACGATACCCGGCGCATCGCTGTCGCCCACCACCGCCGTCACCAGCGTGTTGAGAAAGATCAACAGAATCGGCAGCCCGATCGGCAACACCGACTTGAACAGCGTCGGCAGCTCGCTTTCCTCCAGGTGAGCCGCGAGCGGATCGTCTTCGGTGTCGCGTTTCAGCGATCCCGGCACGTCACGCTCGATCATCGCCTCGATACGCGGCCCCATGAAACGGGCGTAAAGCACCATCACGATCAGCGCCGGCGCGGTGAAGACCAGGCCCCAGGCGATCATCAGGCCGATATCGACCCCGAAAATACCGGCGACGCCCAGCGGCCCCGGCGTTGGCGGTACCGCGCTATGGGTGACCGCCAGCCCCGAGGCCAGCGCGATGCCGAGCGTCAGCACCGAGCGCCCGCTGTTGCGCGCCAGCGCCCGCACCAGCGGATTGAGGATCACGTAGGCGGAGTCGCAGAAGATCGGGATCGAGACGATATAGCCGGTAATCGCCATGGCCCAGTCCTCGCGATCCTTGCCGAGCAGCTTGAGAATCGAATAGGCCATGCGCTGGCCGGCACCGGAGACCTCGAGAATTCGCCCCATCATCACCCCGAAGCCGATGACCAGACCGATGGTGGAAAGCGTCTTGCCGAAGCCGGTGGTGATCGAATCGATTACCGCATTGGGCGACATGCCGCCGATCAGGCCGGCGATCGAGGCGGCGATGACCAGGGCGAGTAGCGCATGAACGCGGGTCTTCAGCACCAGCGCGATCATCACGAAGATGGCGATACCCAGGCCGATGATGACCTGGGGACCTGCAATAGCAGCGTCTGTCATGGCATGAACTCCTTGTGGGCTTTATTGAGTGTTGTTGCCTGTCTGGTTCAAGGAACGGATCTACCGAGTCTGGAGCGTCTTGTCAGAGAACGGATCAGTTATCGAGTTCGTCCTCTCGCTCGTCCTCGAGATAGGCGTGGATAATCGCGTCGAAATCGCTGTCGGCCTGAAAGCCGAGATTCAGCGGCCGTTCCACATCCAGCCCGCCCGGCCAGCTGGCGACGATGGCATCGATGCCGGCATCCGGCTCGAAGCGCACGAGATCGCGGACGGCGGTGCCAGCCTGGCGCTCGAGCGCGTCGAGCATCTCGTTCACCGTCACCGTGATGCCGGGCAGGTTGAGCGTGCGCCAATCGCCCAGCGCCTCTCCCTCGAGCGCCAGCGCATGGACCAGATTGGCCACCACGGCGCGGGGCGAGGAGAGCCACAGCGGCAGGCCGGCATCCACCGGGCAGATCGCCTCGACGCCCGCAAGCGGCTCGCGAATGATCGAGCTGGCAAACGACGAGGCCGCCTGATTGGGTTTGCCGGGGCGCACCACGATGGTCGGCAGGCGACAGACACGGCCATCGACGAAACCGCGCCGGCTGTAGTCGTTGACCAGCAACTCACCCATCGCCTTCTGCGCCCCGTAGGAAGAACGTGGTTGCGGGCCGATCGCCTCCGCCACCGGCTGCGACAGCCCAGGCCCGAACACCGCCAGCGAGCTGGCGAACAGGAACCGCAGCCGCTTCGGATGGGCCCGGCACGCTTCCAGCAGCGTGCGCGTGGCGTCCAGATTGACCCGCATGCCGAGCTCGAAGTCGGCTTCCGCCTGAGAACTCACCACCGCCGCCAGATGGCAGACGGCGCCGGTGTCTTCGCCAAGCGCTTGCTCGATCAGTGCCGGATCGGCGACGTCACCGGTGAGCGAATCGACCCGATCGTCGCCCACCGGGCACGGCGCCAGGTCGATCGATGTCACCCGCGTCACGGCCCGCCCGTCGAGCACGACCTCTCCCGCAAGCAGCTGTTGAATCAGTCTGGCCCCGAGAAAACCGGCGCCTCCCGTTACGATCACATGCATGGCGTTGCTCCTTTGCGGCGCTGCCTTCGTTCACTGAACGGCGCTCAATTGACCAAAGGCGAATTGCGCTGACCTTTGCGATTTAACATCTTGTCTGACAAATTGGCCGTACAGGCAATACCGCCATTGGTCGGAGAGCGTCGCCAATCGCCATCATGGCGGCGTCCTCCGAGTCGGATCTTCGACGAACGCATAAGGCGTTTTCAGCGTGAGTGAAAACACATGAGTGAAACCCAGGAACAGCCGTCACGCGGCCCGCAGCTTTCCGAGCAGGTGGCCCAGCGTTTGAGCGATGCCATCCAGGCCGGCGAATGGGGTCGCGGCGCGCGCCTGCCCACCGAAGCGGCACTGGGCGAGCGTTACGGCATCAGCCGCTCGGTGGTGCGCGAGGCGATCTCGATGCTGCGCAACGGCGGCCTGGTCACCTCGCGCCGGGGCAGCGGCAGTTTCGTTGCCGAATCTCCCACGGTGTCGCTGCGCCTGGCGATTCCCGATCCCGACATTCAGTCGGTGATCGAGGTGCTGGAACTGCGCCGACCGCTGGAGGTGGAAGCCGCCCGCCTCGCCGCCGAACGGCGCACGCCTTCTCAGCTGCGCCGAATTCGCAATGCGATGGTGGATATCGACGAAGCCGTCGAAGCGGGGCTTTCCGGGGTCGATCAGGATCTCGCCTTTCATCGCACCATCGCCGAAGCGGCCAACAACACGCATTTCACCGCCGTGCTCGATTTCTACAACCGCTTTCTGCATCACGCGATCCGTGTGACGCGCACCAACGAGTCACTGCGCGAGACCTTCATGCTGCAGGTGGTCGGCGAGCATCAGGCCATACTCGACGCCATTGCCGCTGGCGATGCCGAAGCCGCCGCTCGCGCCGCCGCCATCCATCTGGAACATGCCGAAACGCGCCTGCGTCAGGCGCCTACAGACCTTCTCAAGAGCGTGCTCGAGCGCGTGGAAGCGCAGCGCAGCTCGGTGGCCGTCACGCCCTCGGAATCGGCATCGACAGAACATACGGGAGACAACCCGCAATGAGCATTTCACAACGACCACGGGTCGGAGTCATCGGGCTGGGCTCGATGGGAATGGGCATGGCAACCTCGCTGGTGAACGCCGGCTTCGAGACCTGGGGCTGCGATCTGCGCGAGGAGGCGCGCGCGAACTTCGGCGAGGCCGGCGGCCATGCCGTGGCCACCCCGGCGGAGATGGCCGCCGCCGTCGAGATCGTGCTGACCGTGGTGGTCAACGCCGAACAGACCCGAGCGGTGCTGTTCGGCGACGGCGGGCTGCTACCGGGGCTCGCGCCGGATAGCGTGGTCATCTCGTGTGCAACCTGCGCGCCGGATGACGTGCAGGCGCTGGGCATCGATCTGGCGGTCCACGATATCCACCTGCTCGATGCGCCGATCTCGGGCGGTTCGGTCAAGGCGGCCGCCGGTCAGCTAACGATCATGGCTTCCGGACCCGCGGCTTTGTTCGAGCGTGCCGAAAACGTGCTCGACGCCCTCGCCGCCAAGGTATTTCGTCTGGGAGACGGGCTGGGTCAGGGTTCGCAGGTCAAGCTGGTCAACCAGCTGCTCGCCGGGGTGCATATCGCCGCGGCCGCCGAGGCGATGGCCTACGGCATTCGCGGCGGCTGCGATCCGCGAACGCTGTACGAGGTGATCACCCAGAGCGCCGGCAATTCATGGATGTTCGAGAATCGCGTGCCGCACATCCTGGCCGGCGACTACACCCCGCACTCGGCGGTGGACATCTTCGTCAAGGATCTCGGCATCGTTCATGACACCGCCCATCGCGACAAATTCCCGCTGCCGCTCACCGCCCAGGCGCTGAGCCAGTTCACGCTGGCCTCGGCGCAAGGTCTCGGTCGCGAAGACGACATCGCCGTGGTCAAGGTCTATCCGGGTATCACGCTTCCCGGCACGGCCGCCAATGATGCCGGATTCGGCCCGGGCACCGATCTCGACGGCGGCCCCAACGCCGATCCCAATGACCACGGAGGTGCTTGAGCGATGGCGAACTCTCTTTCAAAAGCGGATGAGCGACAGCCCAGCACGCGGCCCATCCTCGGCTGTATCGCCGATGACTTCACCGGCGCCACGGATCTGGCGAGCATGCTGGTCAGCGCCGGCATGCGCACGCTGCAGACCATCGGCGTCCCCGAGACTCCGCTGGAAGCGGGCGTGGACGCGGTGGTGGTGGCGCTGAAATCACGCACGATTCCTGCCGAGGACGCCATCGAACAATCGATCCAGGCGCTCGACTGGCTGCGGGAACAGGGCTGCGAGCAGTTCTACTTCAAGTACTGCTCCACCTTCGATTCGACGCCGGCGGGCAATATCGGCCCGGTCACCGAGGCGTTGATGGACGCACTGGGCACCGACTTCACCGTCGCCTGCCCGGCGCTGCCGGCCAACCGCCGCAGCGTGTTCAACGGCTATCTGTTCGCCAACGGCGTGCCGCTCAACGAAAGCGGCATGCAGGATCACCCGTTGACGCCGATGACCGATGCCAATCTGGTGCGCGTGCTCGGCGCGCAGACGACGCGCAAGGTGGGCCTGATCGACTACGTCACGCTGCGCCAGGGCGACGCTGCCGTGACTGCACGCATCGACGCGCTCAAGGCTGAGGGCGTCGGCATCGCGATCTGCGATGCCATCGATAACGACGACCTGTTCATACTGGCGCGCGCCTGCCGCGATCTGCCGCTGGTGACGGCGGGTTCCGGCCTGGCGCTGGGGTTGCCGGCCAATGTCGCCCAACGCCTCGGCCACACCGAAGATGCGGCTCGACTCGAGCCCGTCGCCGGGCGTGAAGCCATATTGAGCGGTAGCTGCTCGCGGGCCACGCTGGCTCAGATCGAACATGCCCGGGCGTACATGCCGAACTTCCACCTCGATGCCCTGGCGCTGAACGATGACTATCAAGGCGTCGTCGATGCCGCGCTGGCGCATGCCGAGACCCATTTCGACTCCCAAAACGCCGATTCCGGCAACCACGACGCGCCCGGCCCGATGCTGATCTACGCCAGCGCCTCGCCGGAGGAAGTGCGCCGGGCGCAACAACGGCTCGGCGTGCAGCAGGCCGGCGAGCTGGTCGAGCGCGCCATGGCCGAGATCGCCAGCGAGCTGGTCGGCCGCCTCGGCGTGCGTCGGCTGCTGGTTGCCGGGGGCGAAACCTCCGGCGCCGTGGTCAGCGCGCTCGACGTTCAGGGGCTGCGGATCGGCGACAGCATCGATCCCGGCGTGCCGTGGACGACCACCCTGGGTACCCAAGAACCGCTGGCGCTGGCGCTCAAGTCGGGCAACTTCGGCGCCCCCGATTTCATGACCAAAGCCTGGAAACTGATGCCATGACCGCGATCCACACCTCGACATCCGCCACCGAAAACCGCCTGCGCGAAGAGATTGCCGAGATCGGCCGCTCGTTTCGCAACCTGGGCATGGCACCGGGGACATCCGGCAACATCAGCGCCAAGCTCGAAGACGGCTGGCTGATGACGCCGACCAACGCCAGCCTTGGCGCACTCGATCCGGCGGAGATCTCCAAGCTCGACTGGGACGGCAATCTGCTGGCCGGCAAGCCGCCGACCAAGGAGTCTTTCCTGCACCGGGCGTTCTACGAACAGCGCCCGGATACCGGCGGGATCATCCACCTTCACGCCACGCACTCGGCGGCGGTCTCGTGTCTCAACGGGCTCGACGAACACTCCTGCCTGCCGCCGATCACACCCTACTTCGTGATGCGTGTCGGCCGCCTGCCCTTGGTGCCCTACTATCGCCCCGGTGACGCTGCGCTGGGGGAGGCCGTGCGCGACTACGCCTTGGATCACGCCGCGGTGCTGCTGGCCAATCACGGCCCGGTGGTCGCCGGCAAGACGCTGGAAGCGGCGCGCAACGCCATCGAAGAGTTGGAAGAAACCGCCAAGCTCTATCTGCTGCTGCGCCAGCACGATGTACGCACGCTGAACGAAAAAGAGATCGACGAACTGCGCGACGCTTTCGGGGCCCAGTGGTAGCCGCGCATTCGTCTGCCCGTATCGCCACCGTTAACAAGGTCATTGAGGAAATCAGGCCATGCCGCGTTTCGCTGCCAATCTCAGCATGATGTTCAACGAAGTTCCGTTCATGGAGCGCTTCGCCAAGGCCGCCGCCAACGGCTTCGAGGGAGTCGAGTTCCTGTTTCCGTACGACTTCGAGCCCGAAGCGATCGCCGCCGAGCTCAAGCGCCACGGGCTCGAGCAGGTGCTGTTCAATCTGCCGCCGGGTGACTGGGCTGCCGGGGAGCGCGGGTTGGCAGCCCTGCCCGGGCGCGAAGCGGAGTTCCGGAATAGCGTCGATACCGCCATTCGCTATGCCAAGGCGTTGAACTGCCCACGCCTGCACGCGATGGCCGGTTTCATTTCCGAATCGGTACAGGAATCAGCAGCTGGCTCAACCTCGGAGAATGTTTCCCGTGAAACATTTTCCAGTAACCATCAGATTTATCTGGAAAATCTTCGCTTTGCCGCACGAAAGCTCGCCGAGCACAACCTGACGCTGCTGATCGAGCCGATCAACACTCGCGACATGCCGGGCTACTTTCTCAACCACCAGGCCGATGGCCACGCGATCATTGCCGAGCTGAACGAGCCCAACATCAAAGTGCAGATGGATTTCTACCACACCCAGATCATGGATGGAGATATCTGGAAGACCTACCAGCGCTATCGCGATGGCGTGGGCCACATCCAGATTGCCGGCGTACCCGAACGGCATGAACCGGATAGCGGCGAAGTGAACTATCCGTGGCTGTTCGAGCAGCTCGACCGCGACGGCTATGGTGGCTGGCTCGGCTGCGAGTACAAGCCGCGCGGTGACACGGAGGCAGGATTGGGGTGGTATCGCGCCTGGCAGCAGCGCTGACAGGCGAGGATCAATCGCCCTCGACCAGCCGGATCCCGTCGTCTTCGATGACGATCCGGCGCTGCTTGTAGAGCCGGCCGATGGCCTGCTTGAAGGCATTCTTGCTGACGCCGAGCCGGGCCTTGATGGCATCGGCCGAGCTCTTGTCGCCGAGCGCCAGGAATCCGTCGTTGGCGCTCAGCGCTGCCAACACCTTGTCGCCGACCACGTCCAGACGCGCCTGCCCCGGCGGCAGCAGCGACAGATCCAGACGGGCATCGTCGCGCACACGGCGAACATAGCCATCCATGCGATCCCCCCGGCGTAGCGGGCGCGACATGTCGTCGTGATACAGCAGTCCCCAGAAGCGACTGTTGACCACCGCCTTGGCGCCCAGGTCGGTGAGATCGGCGATGGTTAGCGACACTCGATCGCCCGCCTTCAGGCCTTCCGACTCGTCCTGCAGGAACTTGTCGATCTTCATGCTCGCCACCGGGCGCATGCGATCGTCGACATAGATCATCACCAGCACCCGCTTACCCGCGTCCGGGCGGAAGCGCTGCTCGCCGAACGGCAGCAGCAGATCCTTGGGTCGCCCCCAGTTCAAGAACGCACCGATATCGGTGACCTGCGTCACCCGTAGATACGCGACATCCCCCACGTTGACCTGAGGCTCGGCAGCGCGTGGCGATTCGGCGGGGGTGTCATCCCGAGGCGTGCGGGTCATAGGGCGTTCTCAGCTGGCAAGCGGTGAATGAGGTGGCGCCATTATGGGGTGAGCGACGGAAACGAGCAAAACGCGCTGCAGTGAATGGACCACCGGAGGCGGAGCGCAACCGGCCTTTCTTGCCGAGTCTCCCATCACGCGGGAAGAAGGTTTACACTTCAGCAGCAACGCATACCTTAGACCTTCGTATTAATCCCATCGATAGTCGAATTCACTAGGCGTGATTAGCAGCCTAAAGAGTTGGCTCCCATAATGTCGTCACAGGTTGAGGCCGAGAGGCCATTAAAAAAGACATTATTGGAGGCAACATCATGAAAAATCGTATTCTCGCCGCTATCGCCATCGCCGTCGCTCTGCCCACCGTCGCTCAGGCCAACAGCGTCGTCGAACAGCGTCACTTCGATCAGCAGAGCGAAGCGCTCAGCATCGAGCAGACCGCGCAGTATCACGCGCTGCCGACTCGCTACACCGTCGACACCGTCGATGGCGGCCACAGCAATGCCGCCGATCAGTCTCTGAAGAACGTGGCCGGGTCCACTCAGCTGGGCACCGACGTGCAGCCGTCTCGCAACACCCTGATCGGTGAAGGCCAGAGCGCCGCTGCCGGCCAGGCGCTGCAGAACGCCACGCAGACCGTCAGCAATGACAAGGGCAACGTCGAAGTGAACTTCGCCAGCCTGTAAGTCTTGCCTTCGGGCACCATCACAGCGCTAGACCATCAAGGGAGCCATTGGCTCCCTTCTTGGTTTTATATCCTGCAAAAATGAACTATTTCAGGTGCTACAACCACCATCATTTTTGTCGATAGTTTATTTCGCGCCATTCGATTTTTGTTAGACGGCTAACAGACCGATAATGACATCACCGGTTGAGGCCAAGAGCCCAACACCAAAACAGATGATCATTGGAGGCAACACCATGAAAACTCGCATTCTCGCCGCTATCGCCATCGCCGTTGCTCTACCCACCGTCGCTCAGGCCAACAGCGTCGTTGAACAGCGCCACTTCGACCAGCAGAGCGAAGCGCTCAGCATCGAGCAGACCGCGCAGTATCATGCGCTGCCGACTCGCTACAGCGTCGACACCGTCAACGGTGGCCATAGCGCCGCGGCAGACCAGGCTCTGCAGCAGGTCGCCAACACCACCCAACTGGCAACCGACATCGAAGCGTCCCACAGCGACTTGATCGGTGAAGGTCAGAGCGACGCTGCTGCTCAGGCGCTGCAAAACGCCACGCAGACCGTCAGCAATGACAACGGCAACGTCGAAGTGAATTTCGCCAGCCTGTAAGTCTTCGCCTTCGGGCGCAGTCTCACCGCTAGTCGAAAAAGGGAGCCATCGGCTCCCTTTTGGTTTTATATCC
>NZ_MSDP01000084.1:0-755 GCF_001937155.1 Salinicola sp. MH3R3-1
AGGGTGCCATCGACGTCACTGGCTGCCAGGACTTGGCCGCTGAGAACGGCGTTCTCTTCTGTCGTGGTCGTGGCGGCCTGAGCCACCGGCACATCGTTGGTGCCGGTCACGGTAATCGTCACCGTCTTCGGCTCGCTAACGCCGCCGTCGTTATCGGTGGCGGTGTAGCTGAAGGTGACGTCGCGGCTCTCGCCCGCGGCCAGACTGTCGAAGTCGATGCCAGGCGTTAAGGTGTAGGAACCGTCGGCGTTGAACGTCAGGCTGCCGTTACCAGTGCCGATATCCGTCGCCAAGTCGTAACCGGCGATGGTGCCATCGACATCGGTCGCTGCCGGCACCTGCCCGCTGAGAACGCTGTTCTCGCCGGTGGTCCGGGTATCGGCGACGGCCACCGGCGCATCGTTGGTGCCGGTCACGGTGATGGTGACGGTCTTGGGTGCACTGACCCCACCGTCATTGTCCGTGGCGGTATAGCTGAAGGTGACGTCGCGGCTCTCGCCGGCGGCCAGAGTGTCGAAGTCGGTGCCCGGCGTGAAGTTGTAGCTGCCGTCGCTATTAAAGCTGAGGCTGCCGTTGCCGGTGCCGACATCCGTCGCCAGGTCGTAACCGGCGATGGTGCCATCGACATCGGTCGCTGCCGGCACCTGCCCGCTGAGAGCACTGTTCTCGCCGGTGGTCTGGGTATCGGCGACGACCACCGGCGCATCGTTGGTGCCGGTGACGGTAATAGTGACCGTCTTGGGCTCGCTGACGCC
>NZ_MSDP01000085.1:0-1095 GCF_001937155.1 Salinicola sp. MH3R3-1
AGCCGGCGACGCACCGCCTCCAGCTGGTTGTCATCTTCGAGCCCCAGCATGGCGCTCATGTTTTCGTGGGTAATCGGCTTGCCGTACTCCTCAAGGCGCGCGAGCAAGTACTCACGGCTGGGTACGGGACTGTCATATTTGTCTGCTTCACGAGCCGCGTGCGGGTCGTCATCCAATGTCCAATGAGTCATGCAACCATCGTCCTTGCGTTGAGCCTACTGGGCTTGGGCTGTGGAGAGAATTCACGCGGCAGGCGGCTTGAGCCGTTCAATTTTTTTGGATTCATGCGCCAAGTATAGCGGTCACGCCTGCCTGACCCAACCATGCACTGTGCAAACGGGGCAATAGCGTTGACGAAGAGCCACCGTGGAGCGCCGCAGTGGCAAGGTTCGGGAGGATAAATCGCCGACAATCGGACGCTTGCATTCGGACGCAAAGCCGGTATCATGCATCGCGCCTTGGCCCAGATGGCGGAATTGGTAGACGCGCTAGCTTCAGGTGCTAGTGTCCTTATGGACGTGGAGGTTCAAGTCCTCTTCTGGGCACCATCGCTTCCGGCGATGGATGTTTCGAACGCACAAGGCCGGATAAGCCCGGATGGCGGAATTGGTAGACGCGCTAGCTTCAGGTGCTAGTGTCCTTATGGACGTGGAGGTTCAAGTCCTCTTCCGGGCACCATTCCAAGGGAGTTTTTCGGACTCCTGGCAGCACCGATACATGACACGCCCAGGTGGCGGAATTGGTAGACGCGCTAGCTTCAGGTGCTAGTATCCTTACGGATGTGGAGGTTCAAGTCCTCTCCTGGGCACCACGTGTCATGTAACAGTCGGCAGCACTCCCCCGCTAACGACGGCTTTGACGTAACGCTTTCCCATCTTGATTTTTCGTCGTTTCCGACCCTTGTTTACATCCAGATCGTTCTTTGCATCCAGATCGTCGCTGGCTCGATGAATTCGCGAGTAGACGACCGGTTTGCCAAGCGGCCGACATCGGCAACCTTCAGCGCCGACTCCATTCCACGGCTACTGATAGCGTCCGGGCCGAGTCGAGACCGCTTCCAGCCCCCAACCGCTCTTTTCCACCTTTCCTTCCAAC
>NZ_MSDP01000086.1:0-294 GCF_001937155.1 Salinicola sp. MH3R3-1
CACTGCCAGCAGCCGCGGTAATACGGAGGGTGCAAGCGTTGTCCGGAATTATTGGGCGTAAAGAGCTCGTAGGCGGTTTGTCGCGTCTGGTGTGAAATCCCATGGCTCAACTGTGGGCTTGCATCGGGTACGGGCAGACTAGAGTGATGTAGGGGAGACTGGAATTCCTGGTGTAGCGGTGGAATGCGCAGATATCAGGAGGAACACCGATGGCGAAGGCAGGTCTCTGGGCAGTAACTGACGCTGAGGAGCGAAAGCGTGGGGAGCGAACAGGATTAGAAACCCCGGTAGTCC
>NZ_MSDP01000087.1:0-489 GCF_001937155.1 Salinicola sp. MH3R3-1
CGTCTGTTCGTCGAACACCGAAGCCGGCGGCTTCCAGGCGACCAAGTAATCGACCTGCGGGTTGCCGCTGTCCTTCGCGACGACAATTTCGGCGGTCGGCAGGCGCTCGCGCAGAATGTGGCGCCATTGCTCGGCATCGTTGTGATAGATCAGGACTCGCATCTGAGCTCCGTCATTGTGTTGTTGGATGGATTAGTGCCGTATCAACATCATCGCAGCTCGCAGCTCGTCGCTCGTGGCCTTCAATAAGCGATTTCCAGCATCGGCGGCGGCGCTTCGCCCAGCAGCTGGCTCAGCACGTCCAGCCCGCTGGCAAGACGCGCCAGATCCGGTTCGGCCCCCAGGCTGATACGCACGCGGCGCGGCATCGCGGACTGTTCGACCAGAAACGGCTGCGCGGTGGTGATGGCGACGCCTTCCTGGCGGGCCTGCTGCTGTAGCTCTTCCGCCCGCCACGGTTCGGGAAGCGCCAGCCAGATATGCAGGCTG
>NZ_MSDP01000088.1:0-264 GCF_001937155.1 Salinicola sp. MH3R3-1
AGCTAGCGTTATTCGGAATTACTGGGCGTAAAGCGCACGTAGGCGGCTTTGTAAGTTAGAGGTGAAAGCCCGGGGCTCAACCCCGGAACTGCCTTTAAGACTGCATCGCTTGAATCCAGGAGAGGTGAGTGGAATTCCGAGTGTAGAGGTGAAATTCGTAGATATTAGGAAGAACACCAGTGGCGAAGGCGGCTCACTGGACTGGTATTGACGCTGAGGTGCGAAAGCGTGGGGAGCAAACAGGATTAGATACCCTTGTAGTCC
>NZ_MSDP01000089.1:0-708 GCF_001937155.1 Salinicola sp. MH3R3-1
AGATCGAACGCGAATACGCGGTCCGCGTAATGGGTGAGGTCAAGCGCGAGCACGTGGTCAATATGGTCGAAGGGGTGATGCTCGAAGACGGCCCGGCGCGTTTTTCCGACGTGCAGGAGTTCGGCGGCGAAGGCATCAATAGCTGGTTCCACGTGGTGATCATGGAAGGGCGCAATCGAGAAGTGCGTCGTCTGTGGGAATCCCAGGGCCTAACCGTCAGCCGCCTGAAACGCGTTCGTTATGGCAACATCTTCCTCGACAAGCGGGCCAAGGCCGGCGAGTGGACCGAGATGACCCAGGACGAGATCGACGAGCTGTCGACGATGGCCGGGCTCGAGCCGCGCAAGGTACCGGAACTGACGCCGGACGAGAAAAATCGCTGGAGCCGCGACAAAAACAAGCGGCGCCCGGTGACGGCAATGAAGAAACCGCGCCGTCCGCGGCGTGAAGACTCCTGATTCCCGCGTCGTGACCAGCGCCTCGGGGCGGGAAAAAATACTTGCCTGCTCCGAGGGTTATGAGTAATATGTGCGCCCAGTCGGGAAGGGTCGTTAGCTCAGTTGGTAGAGCAGTTGGCTTTTAACCAATTGGTCGTAGGTTCGAATCCTACACGACCCACCACTTTCCGACGGGTCGATGCTTTTATGGCAAGCGCCATTGATCAGAAGCGCATGGGTCGTTAGCTCAGTTGGTAGAGCAGTTGGCTTT
>NZ_MSDP01000090.1:0-755 GCF_001937155.1 Salinicola sp. MH3R3-1
ATCCTTCAAGATGAGATCTCCCCGAGACCTAGAGTCTCCTAAAGGGTCCAGCAAGACTAGCTGGTTGATAGGCACGGTGTGGAAGCGCTGCAAGGCGTTGAGCTAACGTGTACTAATACCCCGTGAGGCTTGACCATATAACCCCAAGGGGTTTGCAAGACTTTGCTGAAGCCGGAGTGGTGAAAGAGAGCCACGTGGCAAGAAAGGGCAAAGTCGGATCGGTGAACGATCACCGACAACGCAGGATACGCGCTGCCTCGTAGAGCGGGCAGGTAATGAGATGTAGCTCAGTCAGCATGATCCGAATCAGTTGGAATGAGGGTTGGGTAAGCGATGAAAACCCATCATTCCGACGTCAGTTTTGCCTGACGACCATAGCGAGCGGGAACCACCTGATCCATGCCGAACTCAGTAGTGAAACCGCTTAGCGCCGATGGTAGTGTGGGGTCTCCCCATGCGAGAGTAGGTCATCGTCAGGCATCTATTCCGAACCCCGGCCATTGGTCGGGGTTCACTTATTTAGGGGTCCCCCATGCGTTAGGGGTCTCCCATGAAGAGTTCCGGAGCGCCGGCCCACGGATGGCCGCCCCAATCATCGTCAGGCATCTATCCGAAACCCCAGCCAACAGGCTGGGGTTTTTTATGTCGGAAAGAAAACTGGTGACGCTGAAAACTCGTGCCGGCAACGTGTTTAGAACGGCGACTTCTGTATGTCGAGTAGGTCACGCGGGTCTCTGTTTTAAGCCGCTTGTCAT
>NZ_MSDP01000091.1:0-973 GCF_001937155.1 Salinicola sp. MH3R3-1
CTGCGGTACGTGTCACGCCCAGGTGCTGGCCCAGCTGCTGACCGGAGTGGTAATTGCCGTCGCCGAGCAAACGAATCAGGTCACCGATACTCATCTAGGAACGCCTGCCAATAAAAGCCACATTCTAGCGAAATCCCGCCTGCCTCGTAACTTCGCGAGCTACCGCCACGCTCGACGCCATGAACGCCATACTCTGTTCTACATTACGACCTGGATGGCGCTTGGTGTAAGGAGCGATCCCGCCGACTCACTCGAGAGCTTTCATCAGCCATAAAAAAACCCCGGCCTGTTGGCTGGGGTTTGGGATAGATGCCTGACGATGATCTGGCCGGCACACCGGGACTCTTCATGGGGAGCCCCTAAACTCATGGAGAGACCCCTAAACGAATGAACCCCGACCAGCGGCCGGGGTTCGAAATCCATGCGCTATCGGCTCTGGTTTTCTTCAGACATAAAAAAACCCCAGCCTGTTGGCTGGGGTTTCGGATAGATGCCTGACGATGATTGGGGCGGCCATCCGTGGGCCGGCACTCCGGGACTCTCCATGGGGGGCCCCTAAACTCATGGGGAGACCCCTAAACGAATGAACCCCGACCAGCGGCCGGGGTTCGAAATCAATGCGCTATCGGCTCTGGTTTTCTTTCCGGCATAAAAAAACCCCAGCCTGTTGGCTGGGGTTTCGGATAGATGCCTGACGATGACCTACTCTCGCATGGGGAGACCCCACACTACCATCGGCGCTAAGCGGTTTCACTACTGAGTTCGGCATGGATCAGGTGGTTCCCGCTCGCTATGGTCGTCAGGCAAAACTGACGTCGGAATGATGGGTTTTCATCGCTTACCCAACCCTCATTCCAACTGATTCGGATCATGCTGACTGAGCTACATCTCATTACCTGCCCGCTCTACGAGGCAGCGCGTATCCTGCGTTGTCGGTGATCGTTCACCGATCCGACTTTGCCCTTTCTTGCCA